>NZ_LHSJ01000125.1:0-11871 GCF_001270295.1 Achromobacter sp. DMS1
CGCCCCCGGGCCCGGCCCGGCCGCCGGGGCCCGATCGGCCATGGCCTGTCCACCCTTTGGTGCGGCGGGCCATTTTTTTCCGGGATCGCGCTAGAATCGCGGCATGCGAGTTCTGGTAATCGAAGACGACACCACCCTGGGCCATGCGCTCCAGGAATTCCTGGCCGACCAGGGTTATGCGGTCGACTGGCTGACCGACGGCGACCGCGTGCTGGGCGCCCTGGCGGGCCAGCCTTACGACCTGCTCCTGCTCGACCTCAACCTGCCGGGCATGAGCGGCCTGGACGTGCTGCGGCAACTGCGCCAGGACGGTAACCAGGTTCCCGTGTTGATCCTCACCGCGCGCGACGGCCTGGACGACCGCGTCGCCGGCCTGGATGCCGGCGCCGACGACTACGTCACCAAGCCTTTCGAGCTGCCGGAGCTGGCGGCGCGCGTGCGGGCCTTCGGCCGGCGCCGTTCCGGCCAGGCGCAGCCCCTGATCGAGGTCGGCCCGCTGGCGTTCGACACCGTGGGCCGCGAAGTCCGCGCCAACGGCCAGCGCCTGGCGCTTTCGGTGCGCGAGCTTTCGGTGCTCGAGATGCTCATGGCCCGCGTGGGCCGCGTGGTCACCAAGCGCCAGATCGTGAATTCGCTTTCCGCCTGGGATGCGGATTTCAGCGAGAACGCCGTCGAAGTCTACGTCTACCGCCTGCGCAAGCGCCTGGAAGGCACGGGCGCGAGCATCCAGACCGTGCGCGGCTTCGGCTACATGCTGGATGTGGAGTCGGCCTGACAGGCACGGCTCGCGGGGCTGCCCGCGGCTTCCTGGCAGCCATTTTCCATCGCACAGGGCCAGTCCACGCCAAATGACGCAGGAACGCAGCCTACCGCCCCGCACCCCCGTCTCCCGCCCGCTCCTGTCCTCGGGCTCGCTCGCACGGTATCTGGTCATACGGCTGATGCCGCCCATTCTGCTGCTGGTTCTGCTGGACCTCGCCGCCACCTGGGTCATCACGCACAAGATCGACATGTCGCTATGGATGCTGGAGGATTTCTTCTGGCTCATGGTGGTGGGGCAGGTGGCGCTGGTGGCGGTGTTCACCTGGGTGGTGGTGCAGGGCGTGCGCTCCGGCCTGCGCTCGGTGAACCTGCTGTCCGAGGAGATCCGGCAGCGCTCCATCGACGACATGCAGCCGCTGGAGGTTGCCGGCGTTCCGGTCGAGATCGAGCCCCTGGTGGCGCATACCAACGACCTGCTGATCCGCCTGGACGCCTCGCTGGCCGCGCAGCGCCGCTTCATCGGCCATGCGGCGCACCAGCTGCGCACGCCGCTGTCGGGGCTGAGACTGGAGTCCGAGCTCATGCTGGCGCGGCCGCTGCCCGACGACGTGCGGGCCCGAGCGGAGCGCATCAAGGCCGTCAGCGACCGCATGATCCGGCTGGGCCAGCAGCTACTGGTGCTGGCCCGCGCCGACCCCAACGCCCGCCCGCAAGACAGTTTCGTGCGCATCGACCTGTGCGAATGGGTGCGGGCCCACGGGGCGGAATGGTTTCCGCGCGCCCGCGAGGCGCACTACGAGCTGGACCTCGTGGCGCCCGACACGCCGATCTGGATCGACGCCGACCCGCTGCTGCTGGCCGAGCTGCTGGGCAACCTCATCGACAACGCGCTGCGCTACGGCAATGCCCGGGGCCGCATTACCCTCATCGTGGGGGCGAATCCGCCTTCGCTCACCGTGGAAGACGATGGCCCCGGCATTCCGCCGCAGGAACGCGACCGGGTGTTCGAGGCGTTCTACCGCTCGCCCACCGCCACGGCGGGCGGCTCCGGCCTGGGCCTGGCCATCGTGCGCGAGATCGCGCACGCGCACGGGGCGTGGTGGAAGCTCACCAGCCGGCCCGATTTCCCCGGCACGCGGATTTCCGTCGTGTTTCCCGGCCCCCGCAAGGGAGCCCAACTCACCCGCCAAGAACCCACACCATGAGCCAGGGAACGGCCAGCATTCCTCCCTCGACCGCTACCGCACACGCGCCTTCGTCTCGCGCCGCTCTCGTCATGGGGGCGCTGGGCGTGGTGTACGGCGACATCGGCACCAGCCCGCTGTACACGTTGCGCGCCTGCCTGACGGGCCTGAGCGTGCACACCGACCTGGCGCCCCAGCACGTGCTGGGCGTGCTGTCCATCCTGTTCTGGATGCTGATGATCGTGGTGTCGTTCAAGTATGTGACGCTGGTGCTGCGCGCCGACAACCGCGGCGAAGGCGGCACGCTGGCCCTGCTGGAACTCGCGGTGCGCGGGCGGGAAGGCCGGCTGCGCTGGGTGCTGATCGTGCTGGGTATCTTCGGCGCCGCGCTCTTCTATGGCGACAGCATGATTACCCCGGCGATCTCCGTACTCTCGGCGCTGGAGGGCATCGGCATCGTCTCGCACCAGCTCGACCACTGGGTGGTGCCCATCGCGCTGGTGGTGCTGGTGGCGCTTTTCGCCATCCAGTCGCACGGCACGGGCGCCATGGGCAAGCTGTTCGGGCCGGTGATGGCCCTGTGGTTCGGCACCCTGGCGGCCCTGGGCGGCTGGCAGGTCTGGCAGACGCCCGAAGTCCTGGCCGCGCTGAATCCGATATGGGCCGTGCGCTTCGTGCTGGAATCCCCCCTGGTCAGTTTCGTGCTGCTGGGCGCGGTGGTGCTGGCGCTGACGGGCGCCGAGGCGCTGTACGCGGACATGGGGCATTTCGGGCGCGCAGCCATACGCCGCGCCTGGTTCAGCATGGTGCTGCCGGCGCTCACGCTCTGCTATTTCGGGCAGGGCGCGCTGCTGCTGCGCAACCCCGATGCCATCCGCAATCCCTTCTTCATGATGGCGCCGGACTGGGCGCTCGCGCCGCTGGTGGCCCTGGCTACCGTGGCCACCATCGTGGCCTCGCAGGCGGTGATCTCGGGGGCGTACTCGGTCACCCGGCAAGCGGTGCAGCTGGGCTTCTGGCCCCGTATGCAGATCCTGCACACCTCGGCCATCGAGAAAGGGCAGATCTACCTGCCGCAGGTCAATGCGCTGCTGCTGTGCGCGGTGCTGATCCTGGTGCTGATGTTCCGCAACTCCGACAACCTGGCTGCGGCCTACGGCTTTGCCGTCACGGGCACCATGTTCACGACCTCGGTGCTGGCCTTCGCGGTGCTGCCGCGCGGCAGCACGGGCGCCAGACGCCTGCTCTGGCTGGCCGTGCTGGGCCTGCTGCTGCTGTTCGACGTGCTGCTGTTCTCGGCCAACGTGTTCAAGATCCACGAGGGCGGGTGGCTGCCGCTGCTGGTGGCCATCGTGGTGTTCACGCTGATGATGACGTGGCGGCGCGGCCGCCGGCTGCTGGCCGACATGCAGCAGCGCGACCGCCAGCCGCTGGGCGAGTTCATGGAGCAGCTCGAGGCGTTCCCGCCCTCGCGCGTGCCCGGCACCGCGATTTTCATGACCATGAATGCCGGCAACGTGCCGCCGGCGCTGCTGCACAACCTCAAGCACAACAAGGTGCTGCACGAGCACGTGGTGTTTCTCTCGATCCGCGTGGCCGACGTGCCCTACGTATCGGAAGACGAGCGTTTCGAGGTCCACAAGCTCAGCGCGTCGAGCTGGCAGGCCGCCGTGAACTACGGCTTCAAGGAAGACCCCGACGTGCCGGACGCGCTGCGCCAGATCGCCGAGGCCTATCCCGAGATCGACCTGGAACCCATGCGCACCTCGTTCTTCCTGTCGCGCCAGACCGTGGTGGCGGCCAGGAAACCGGCCATGCTGCGCTGGCGCCGGGCGCTGTTCTCGTTCATGGCGCGCAACGCCACGCGCAGCACCAAGTTCTTCAAGATCCCGGCCAACCGCGTGGTGGAAATGGGCATGCAGGTGGAACTCTGAGGCGCGGGCAGAGGCGCTTGCCGCGCCGGGCGTCCGGCCGGTTGCCTGCGGGAGCGGTTTCGTCTCCTTGGGGGCCCCAACGATAAAAAAACCCTCGGCGCTTTCGGCGCCGAGGGTTTTTTCGGGATGGCCGCGGGGCGGCTTACTTCTTTTCGTCCTTCAGTTGCGGCAACGAGGTGCCGGACGAGGCCAGCAGGCCCGTCTTCACGTAGGTGAAGAGCTTTTCGCGGGTGTCGGCGATATCGAGGTTGCGCATGGTGAGCTGGCCGATGCGGTCGGCCGGCGTGAACGGGGCGTTTTCGACCTTTTCCATGGACAGACGCTCGGGCGCGTACGTGAGGTTGGGCGACTCGGTGTTCAGCAGCGAGTAGTCGTTGCCGCGGCGCAGTTCGATCGTGACTTCGCCGGTGACGGCGCGCGCCACCCAGCGCTGGGCGGTTTCGCGCAGCATGATGGCCTGCGGGTCGAACCAGCGGCCCTGGTACAGCAGGCGGCCCAGCTTGCGGCCGTTTTCGCGGTACTGCTCGATGGTGTCTTCGTTGTGGATGCCGGTGACCAGGCGCTCGTAGGCGATGAAGAGCAGGGCCATGCCCGGGGCTTCGTAGATGCCGCGGCTCTTGGCTTCGATGATGCGGTTTTCGATCTGGTCGCTCATGCCCAGGCCGTGGCGGCCGCCGATGCGGTTGGCTTCCAGCATGAGCTCGACGGGGTCGGAATACTCCACGCCGTTCAGGGCCACGGGCTGGCCTTCCTCGAAGCGCACGCGGACTTCCTCGGCCTTGACGGCCACGTCGTCGCGCCAGAATGCCACGCCCATGATGGGCTTGACGATGCGGATGCCGGAGCTGAGCTGTTCCAGGTCCTTGGCTTCGTGCGTGGCGCCGAGCAGGTTGGAGTCGGTGGAATAGGCCTTCTCGGCCGACATCTTGTAGTCGAAGCCCGCCTGGCGCATGTACTCGGACATTTCGGCGCGGCCGCCCAGCTCGTCGATGAAGCGCTGGTCCAGCCAGGGCTTGTAGATCTTGAGGTCGGGATTGGTGAGCAGGCCGTAGCGGTAGAAGCGCTCGATGTCGTTGCCCTTGAAGGTGCTGCCGTCGCCCCAGATGTTGACGTCGTCTTCCTTCATGGCGGCCACCAGCATGGTGCCGGTGACGGCGCGGCCGATGGGCGTGGTGTTGAAGTAGGTGATGCCGGCGGTCGAGACGTGGAAGGCGCCCGATTGCAGGGCGGCGATGCCCTCGGCCACAAGCTGCGCGCGGCAGTCGATCAGGCGGGCGTTCTCGGCGCCGTAGGCCATGGCCTTGCGGGGAATCTCGTCGTAGTCGGCTTCGTCGGGCTGGCCCAGGTTAGCGGTGTACGCATACGGGATGGCGCCGTTGTTGCGCATCCAGAGCAGCGCGGCGCTGGTGTCGAGGCCGCCGGAAAAGGCGATGCCCACCTTCTGGCCGGTGGGAAGGTTCGGGAGGATAGTGGTCATTGTTCGAGGTGAGACGCCAACAGGACTTTGACAGCGGACTTTGACAACAGCGAGCCGCCAAACAAGAAATGTGACCGGTTAGTTTAACTCTTTTGGCCGGGCGGGCGGCCCGGGCGCGGGCCGCGCGAGCGCCCGCGGAAGCGGGCGGGGCAAGCAGCCCGGCGATGTCCAGGCCGCGGATCAGCGCGGCGGTGGCCGTGGCCAGGCGGGTGGCCGGCCGGTGGCGGGCGCTGGCCAGCACCAGGTCGTTCAGGATGCGCGGATTGCCGATTTCGCAGAGCGAGAGCGGATGCTCCGCCGCGGGGCCGCGTGCGGCCGAGCGGGGCAGGATGGCGTAGGCGTCGCCCTGGGCGGCCAGTTCCACGATGGTCTGCACGGCGTCGACCTCGGCGGCCACCTGCAGGCGCACGCCGCGGCGGCGGCAGACGCTTTCGACCAGGGTCCGGATGGCGTTGGGCAGGCTGGGCAGCACCAGCGGGTAGCGTCCCAGTTGGCCGACCTCGACCCGGGCGGGCAGGGGAGGCTGGCGGCCGGCCGCCGCCGCCAGCACCAGGTCTTCGCGGTACAGCGATTCGTAGGCGAGCTGGGGCGAGGGGGCCGGATCGTACAGCAGGGCCAGGTCCACCCGCCCGGCGAGCAGCCATTCGCGCACCTGCGCGCTCAGGCCCTCGGCCACGGCGATGGACGCCTCGGGAAAGCCGCGCCGGAACGCCTGCACCAGCGGCGGCGTGAGCACCCGGGCGATGCGGGGCGGCAGCCCCACCACCACCTTGCCGGCCGGCGTGGCGCGCAGGGTCTGCAGGTCTTCGCGGGCACGCTCGGCCAGGGCGAGCAGGGCGCGGGCGTGTTCCAGGAAGCGCAGCCCCGCTTCGGTGGGCTCGGCGCCCCGGCCGTTGCGGTACAGCAGATGCTGGCCCAGCTCGAGTTCCAGCAGCCGCACCTGGCGGCTGAGCGTGGGCTGGGCCACGTCCAGCATTTCGGCCGCGCGCGAAAAGCTGCGGCGCTCGGCCACGCGCACGAAGTACTCGATCTGTTTGAGATCCATGGAATTGATATAGAAAAATTGTATATCTGAAATCAAAGATATAGCATTGGTTGATGGGCCGCAATCGGCCACCATGCGCTTTTAGCCATACAGGAATGCGCCGTGCCCGATTGCCGTCCTCCCCTCGAAACCCCGTCCCGGCCCCGGCACGGACTGCCGCCGGGCGCCTGCGATGCGCATTGCCACGTCTTCGGCCCGGCCGACCGCTTTCCCTACGCCGAGGGGCGCGCCTACACGCCGCCCGATGCGCCGTTCGAAAAGCTGGCCGCGCTGCATGCCCGCCTGGGCGTGGAACGGGCCGTGATCGTGCAGGCCAATTGCCATGGCGCGGATCACGCGGCGCTGCTCGATGCCCTGGCGCGCGGCCAGGGCCGCTACCGGGGCGTGGCGCTGCTGGGCGCCGACGCGACGTCCGGCGGGGTGCGCGCGCTGCACGAGGCGGGCGTGCGGGCCGCGCGTTTCAACTTCGTGCCGCACCTGGGCGGCGCGCCCGAGGCGGCCGTGTTCGACCACGTCGTGAGCCTGATCGCGCCGCTGGGCTGGCATCTCTGCCTGCACGTGGACGGCGCCATGCTGCCGGGGCTGCTGCCGCGTCTGCGCGCGCTGCCGCTGCCCTTCGTGGTGGACCACATGGGGCGCGTGCGGGCGGCGGAAGGCGTGAGCGCGCCCGCGTTCCGCGCCCTGCTCGACCTGGCCGCGGTGCCGCAGGCATGGGTGAAGGTGTCGGGCATCGACCGCATCGCGTCGGGCCGGCGACCCTACGCCGAGGGCCTGCCCTTCGTGCGGGCCCTGGTGGAGGCGTTGCCCGGGCGCACGCTGTGGGGCACGGACTGGCCGCATCCCAATGTGTCGGGCGACATGCCGGACGACGGCGAGCTGGCGGACCTGTTCTTCCAGTCCTGTCCCGACGCCGGCCTGCGCCGGCGCGTGCTGGTCGACAACCCGGCGCGCCTCTACGGTTTTGCGTAGCGGCTTTCCGAAGGCGGGGCCGGGAACCCGCCCGATTCCACCAGACGAATCATCAAAGCAAAGGAGACATTCATGTTGAGGAAACTGTTTTGCGCCGGGCTGCTGGGCCTGGCGGCGCTGGGAACGGCCCGCGCGGACGGGCCGGTGAGGCTGATCGTGGCCTTTCCGCCCGGCGGCCCGGTAGACCTGGTGGGCCGTGTGCTGGCCGAGCAACTGGGCAAGGAGCTGGGGCAGCAGGTCATCGTCGAGAACAAGGCGGGGGCCAACGGCAATATCGCGGCGGCCTACGTGGCCAAGGCGCCGGCGGACGGCTCGGTGCTGTTTCTGACCAGCGTGGGCGCGGTGTCCATCAGCCCGGCGCTGTACAAGAACCTGCCCTACGATCCGGCGCGCGATTTCGCGCCGGTGTCCCGGGTGGTGAACAACGCCACCGTATTCGTGGTGAACCCATCCAACCCGGCCTCCGACGCGGCGGATTTCGTCAAGCGCACGCAGGCCGCGCCGCAGGCGGTCGCCATCGGCTCCTCCGGCATCGGCAGCATCCCCCACCTGACGCTGGAGATGTTCGCCGACGCCAGCAAGGCCAAGGTGCTGCACGTGCCGTACAAGGGCGCCGCGCCCGTGATCAACGACGTCATGGGCAACCAGGTGGCGGGCTTCTTCGGCGACGTGCCCGGGCTCATCGGCCACATCCAGGGCGGCAAGCTGAAGGCGCTGGGCATAGCCGCCCCGGCGCGCCACCCCTTGCTGCCCGAGGTCCAGACCCTGGCCGAACAGGGCATCGCGGGCGTGGAGTCGAACAACTGGTACGGACTGGTCGCGCCGGCGGCCACGCCGCCCGCCGTCATCGACAGGCTCAACCGGGCCGTGCGCGCGGCGCTGGAAAACGCCACGGTCAAGGCGCGCCTGGAGAAGTTCGGCGCCCAGGCCGCGCCCACCTCGCCGCAGGAACTGGCGGCGCTCATCGCGGCCGACCGCCAGAAATGGACCGCGCTGATCCAGCGCAAGAACATCCGTCCGGAGTGAGCCATGAAGACCTGCCGGGTTTCTCCCGTCGAGCCGGGCACGCGCCCCGAGCTGGCCGGCCTCGAAAGCCGCATCGCCTCGGCCCGGGGGCGCATCTCGCCCCTGTATCAGGTGCTGCTCAACAGTGCGCCGGTGGCGCAGGGCTGGGAAGCCATGCTGACGGCCATCCGCCAGCAGACTTCGCTGCCGCCCCGGCTGCGCGAGCTGATCATCCTGCGCGTGGCCACGCTGAACGGCGCGCCCTATGAATTCGAGGCCCACGTACCGCATGCCCTGGCGGCCGGCATGCCGCGGGCCGTCGTCGAGCGGCTGCGCGCCGGCCCCGGGCCGGACGCGGTCGCGGGCCTGGAGCCGGGCGAAGCCGAGGTGCTGGCGTTCACCGACGCCATGACCCGCGATATCGAGGTGCCGGACGCTGTTTTCGCGCCGCTGCGCGAGCGCTGGAACGATGCGCAATTGGTGGAGCTGGCGGCGACGGCGGCCGCCTACAACATGGTGTCGCGCTTCCTGGTGGCGCTGCGCGTGGGACATTGAACGGAGGACGACGATGCGGCACGAAGCAGTATTGCTGATTTCCCTGGGCGAACGGTTCGACGCGGCGCGGGCCGCCGACCTGGCCGCCCGCCTGGGAGCGGGCCTTTCAGGCGTGACGTTCCGGGCCTATGCGGCGGTGGACGAGCCGCTTTGCTACCTCTATGCGCACGGCCCCGAGGCGGCGCTGCCGGAGGTGCGCGCGCGCGCCGCCGAGCAGCTGGCCGGCGCGCGCGTGGCGCGTGCTGCACGCCACGATCGACCGGCCCGGCGCGTCGGCGGGGCAGGACGCGCCCTGGCACTACATCGTGGAAACCGACGTGTTGCCGCAGGCCGAAGCCGATTTCAATGCCTGGTACGACGAGGAGCATCTGCCCGGGCTGGCTGCCGTGCCCGGCACCGTGCGCGCGCGGCGCTACGAATGCCTGCACGAGCCGCCGCGCTATCTCGCGTGCTACGACCTGCGCACGCGCGAAACCTTCGGCAGTCCGCCCTGGCTTGCGGTGCGCGCCACCGACTGGAGCAGCCGGGTGCGGCCTTCGTTCCGGAACACGCGGCGCACCATGTTCGCGCGGATCCTGTAGCCGCAAATGCGAGGGCCGCACCGCGCGCGGCCCTGCGGCGGGCGCCGAGGGGCCGCAGGCGTGCCGGCCGGCCGCGGCTTATTCGATCCGGCCCAGCAGCAGGAACTCCATCAGCGCCTTCTGCACGTGCAGGCGGTTTTCGGCCTCGTCCCAGACCACGCTCTGCGGGCCGTCGATGACTTCGCCGGTGACTTCCTCGCCGCGGTGGGCCGGCAGGCAGTGCATGAAGACGGCCTGAGGGTCGGCGGCCGCCATCATGTCGGCGTCCACGCACCAGTCGGCGAAGGCGGCGCGGCGTTCTTCGTTTTCGGCTTCGTAGCCCATGCTGGTCCAGACGTCGGTGGTGACCAGGTGCGCGCCCTTGCACGCTTCCATGGGGTCCTTGAACTGGCGCAGCACGGCGGCCGGCGGCTGGCCGATGCGGGCGGGCTCGAGCTCGTAGCCGGCCGGCGTGGAAACGTGCAGCGTGAAACCCAGCATTTCAGCCGCCTGCAGCCAGGTGTAGGCCATGTTGTTGGCGTCGCCCACCCAGGCCACGGTCTTGCCCGCGATGGGGCCGCGGTGCTCGATGTAGGTGAAGATGTCGGCCAGGATCTGGCAGGGGTGGAATTCGTTGGTGAGGCCGTTGATGACGGGCACGCGCGAGTGCGAGGCGAAGCGTTCGATGCGGGTCTGCTCGAACGTGCGGATCATGACGATGTCGACCATGCGCGAGATGACGCGCGCCGTGTCTTCGATGGGCTCGGAGCGGCCGAGCTGCGAGTCGTTGGAGGTCAGGTTGATGACCGAGCCGCCCATCTGGTACATGCCCGCCTCGAACGAGACGCGGGTGCGCGTGCTGGCCTTTTCGAACACCATGGCCAGCGTGCGGTCGTGCAGCGGCATGTGGGGTTCGTAGCGCTTGAACTTTTCCTTGATGATGCGGGCGCGGTCCAGCACATAGGCGATCTCGGCGGAGGAGAAGTCCTTGAACTGGAGGAAATGCCGCAGGGGGCCGTTTTGAGTCGTGGGAGGTGTCATGGTTGTGTCGCAGGTCGTTGGGCCCGCCCAGGCTCGTGGCCCGGGCAGGCGTTGATTATGTTTTTTCGGCCAGGAACCGTTTGATGAGGGGCGCGAGCGTGCCGGCGATGAGGTCGGCCTGCGCCGCATCGAGGATGAGGGGCGGCAGCAGCCGGATGACGCGCTCGCGCGTGACGTTGATGAGCAGCCCCGCCTCGAGCGCGCGCAGGGCCATTSCRCGATGAGGGCCAGCATGGCGCCTTTCACGCCGCCGCCGGCAGCATGCTGCCGGCCAGGCTCGTCGCCGGCGGGCAGGCCCGCCACCGCGCGCTGCAGGAACGGCAGGAAGTGGCGGCGGTTCACGTCGGCATAGCTGGTGGTGCGGATGAGATCCCACATCTGCTGCGGGCTCACTTTGCCGCCGTCGGCCGTCATGGCTTTCAGCCGGCTCTCGATTTCGGCATAGCGATCGGCCTGGCCCCACACGATGGCGAACAGATCGGTGGACGGATAGCCGCGCATGGGCTGGTTGTTCCAGTTGGCGATAAAGCCCTGGCGCGGGTTGTAGACCTGTGGATTGGTGGAGAAAGGCAGGATGCCGTCCCAGTCCATTTCACCCGTGCCGGGTACGGGCAGGCGCGGGTCGTGGCCGGGCTTGCGCCGCGGATAGAAGCCGGTGTGCGCGTAGCCGATGTTGCCGCGGTCGTCGGCGTAGTACCAGTTGATGGTGAGCGCGTGGCGCGCGGCTTGCCGCTTCCACTGCTCCCAGTTGCCCGACTGCGCCTTGCGCGTCCAGGCGATCAGCGATTGCAGTTCGTAGCCCTCCCAGGCGCGCGCCTTGGCGTAGGCCACGTGCCGGCTGTCGTCGAACTTCGCCACGATGCCGTGCGCCGTGCGGTACACGTCCATGAGCACCGGCTCGGCGCCCTTGACCGCGATGAGCTCGGTGCGCTTTTCCATGGTCTTCCACCGGCCGTTGTGCCAGTAGCGCGTGCGGTCGGCAGGGTCGAGCTTCTCGGCGTAGATGTCCACGTCGTCGCCGAAGCCGGCGGTGGAACCCCAGGTCACGTGCGCGTTGTGGCCGAACAGGATCGCGGGATAGGCGAAGGGCGTGTTGCCCGCCACGTCGAAGCCCGCGCCGTGCAGGCCGATGCCGTAGGTGTAGGCGGGATTCCACCAGCCGAACTGCGGGCCGTTGAGCAGGATGGAACGCGCGCCGCGCGCATGGTCGCGCCCCACGATCCACACATTGCTGGTGGTGGGAAAACCGGCGATGCCAGGCTGCCCCGATTGCGCGTATTGCGCCAGCACCAGCGCGCGCGCCTGGGCGGGCGGCGCGTCCACCACGCCGCGCGTGCGC
>NZ_LHSJ01000126.1:0-17146 GCF_001270295.1 Achromobacter sp. DMS1
GCCGCAAGAGCGGCGCCAGCGGTGCTGCCGTGCCGGGCTCGATGCCGGCAAACAGCGTGGGATGGTAGACGCCGATGCCGGCAAAGGTCAAACGCGGTTCGCCGTCGGCATGGACCGCGCCGCCCGCGTCCAGCCGGAAGTCGCCGGCGGGGTGGTGGGCGGGGTTGTCCACCAGCGCCAGCCAGGCCTGGCCGGGCTGCAGCGCCTGGCCGATGGCGGGCGCTGCGGCCGGATCCCAGTCGCACCAGATGTCGCCGTTGATGGCCAGAAAAGGCTCCGGGCCCAGCAGGGGCAGCGCCTGGACGATGCCGCCCGCGGTTTCCAGCGCCCGGGCTTCCGGCGAGTAGCGGATGCGTACGCCATGGCGGCTGCCATCGCCCAGCGCGGCTTCGATTTCGTGGCCCAGCCAGGCATGGTTGATGACGATGTCGGTAAGGCCGGCGGCGGCCAGCCGGCGCAGGTGCCACACGATGAGCGGCTGCCCGCCCACCGGCAGCAGGGGCTTGGGCAGGCGGTCGGTCAGCGGGCGCATGCGCTCGCCGCGGCCGGCGGCAAGAATCATGGCGCGCATCAGAAGGTGTATTCGCGTTTGACTTCGACCTGGTCCAGGCGGTCCAGCAGGCGCAGCAGGGGGGCGAAGACGCCATAGCGCCGCGCCACCTGCCGCACGTAGCCGTTGACGCGGGGCATGTGCGCCAGATAGTGCGCCTTGCCGTCGCGATGGTTCAGGCGCGCGAACACGCCCAGGATGCGCAGGTTGCGCTGCAGGCTCATCCATTCGTAGGCGCGGTGGAATTCGGCGAAGTCGCTGTCCACCGGCAACCCGGCGGCGCGCGCCATTTCCCAGTAGCGGATGGCCCAGTCGAGCTGCTGCGGCTCTTCCCAGGTGGTGCGGGCATCGGTGACCAGCGAGGCCAGGTCGTAGGTGATGGGGCCGGCCAGCGCGTCCTGGAAATCGATCACGCCGGGATTGGGGCCGTAGCGCCCGCCGTCGCAGACCATGAGGTTGGGCGAGTGGTAGTCGCGGTGCACCAGCACCAGGGGCTGGCCGGCGCCGCTGCCGGACAGCAGAGCGAAGACGCGCTCCAGCGCCGCCGCCGTCTTGTCGTCCAGCGCGACGCCGTGATGGCGGCCGACATACCATTCGGGGAAGACCTTGAGCTCTTCGGCCAGCCGCGCCGCGTCGAAGGCGGCCAGGCCGGTGGTGCGGGCCTGCTGGAGCCTGACCAGCGCGGCCAGCGCCTCGCGGTACAGCGTCTGGAGCTCGGCATCCGGCAGGCCGGCCTGGATGCGCTGGTAGTAGGTCTGCTCGCCCAGGTCGGAGAGCAGCAGCAGGCCCCGGGCCAGATCCTGCGCGAGCACCGCCGGCACGTTCAGGCCGGCGTCGCGCAGCAGCCCGCCGACGTGCAGGAAAGGCCGGCAATCCTCGTGCTCGGGCGGGGCGTCCATGACGATGACGGTACCTGGCCCGGCGTCGAGGCGGAAGTAGCGGCGAAAGCTCGCGTCGGACGAGGCCGGGCGCAGGGTGTCGAGCGCCAGCTCCAGGCTGGCGGGCAGGCTGCGCAGCCAGTCGCGGATCTGTTCCAGGCGGGGATCGGAGGCGGTTTTCAAGAAAAATCCGTGTCAGATAGGCAATATTGCGGAAATTTGCCGCAGGCCCATTCATGGCTGGGCCTGCGGCGCGGCTTCTCTATAATACCGGGTCATTTCCGTTCGCAGCGGCCGCTCACGCGGGCGCCGGCTGCCTGGTCCCATCGTAGAAATAAGGGCTGTTTTCACTCGTGCGCAAGGTTCGGTGGTTGATCCTATCTGCTGTCAGCGTCGCCGGGGCCGTGCAGGCTCAAGGCAGCCAGGGCTCGGCGCCGTCGGCGGCCTCTCCGGCGGGCGCGCCGGCTTCCGCAACGACCTCCGCCCCGGTGCTGCGCACGTCGCCGGGCCTGCGGGTGCACCGGCTCCCCGATGAACAGATCCCGGCCTTCCTCGAGGCGGATCAGATCGACGGCAACCCCGATTCCGATCTCACCCTGACCGGCAGCGCCCAGGTGCGCCGCATCGACAGCGTCATCAAGGGCGACCGCATCCACTACGACAAGCGCACGGGCGACGTCGACGTGCAGGGCAGTGCGCGCATGATGCGCGATGGCACGCTGGTTACCGGGCCCAGCGCCCGGTTCAACGTGGACAAGACCTCGGGCGAGATCGAGCAGCCCAACTTCTGGCTGGGCGCCACCGGCGGCTTCGCCGTCGCCGAGAAGGCGGACATCTTCAGCAAGTCGCAGATGCGCCTGCATACCGTTACGTACAGCGGCTGCGCCTGCGAAACGCCGTCCTGGTACATCAAGGCCAATTCCGTCGACCTGGACTTCGACGAGAACGAAGGCGTGGCCCGCAACGGGGTGCTGTATTTCAAGGACGTACCCATCCTGGCCTCGCCCTACATGACCTTTCCGGTCAAGAAGGAACGCAAGTCGGGCTTTCTAGTCCCGACCTACGGCACCACGAGCAAGGGCGGCATCGATATTTCGCTGCCGTACTACTTCAATCTGGCGCCGAATTATGATTTGACCTTGATCCCGCGCTATTTTTCCAAGCGTGGGATGCAGCTGGGGGGCGAGTTCCGGTATCTCGGGTACAGCTACGGTGGCTTCATGGATGGCGCCTATCTGCCCAACGACACCGAGAAGGATAGGGACCGCTGGATGTACCGATGGGTGCACCAACAGCTGTTGCCTTACGGTTTCTATGCGGATTGGGATATTGCCAAGGTATCCGACAACGATTACTACCGCGACATTTCCCAGCTCGGGTTGAACCAGGCATCCACCACCTACCTGCCGCAGCGTGGTCGCTTGGGGTGGACCTCGCCGTCGGGTTATTGGTCCTCATCGGTGGAAGTGTACAAGTACCAGACGCTGCAGGATCCGGATGCGTTGATTACACCGCCCTATGACAAGGAGCCGGAATTCACCGTCCGCGGCGCCCGCTACGATTGGGGGGGCCTGGACGTCGAGTGGACCAACACCGCAACGCGCTTTCGAAAGCCCTTGCTCGAAGGCGCGCGTTCTGGTCAGGAAGGGGATCGTTTCCAGAGCTATCTGACGGCGGCCTATCCCATTGTTCGCCCGGGCTGGTTCATCGTGCCCAAGGCCGGGATGCACTTCACGCAATATCAGACCAGCTGGTTTGGCCGGGATTGGCTTGGCCTGAACAGTGGCACTCCACAGGCGGGAACCTCCTACGGCTATCCGGGCTCCTCGTCGCGCGCGTTGCCCATCATGTCGCTGGACGCGGGCATGATCTTCGAGCGCGACACCACGCTGTTCGGCAAGGCCTCCACGCAGACCCTGGAGCCGCGCCTGTACTACCTGCGCGTGCCTTATCGCGACCAGTCCAAGCTGCCGGTCTATGACACCGCGTTGTCGGATTTCAGCTTCTCGCAGGCGTTCGAGGAAAACATCTATTCGGGCGGCTGGGACCGCATCGCCAACGCCAACCAGCTCACCGCGGCGCTGACCACGCGCTGGCTGGACGCGAGCACTGGGCTGGAGCGGTTGTCGCTGTCGGCCGCGCAGCGCATCTATTTCCAAGACCAGGAAGTCACCCTGCCGTACGAGACGCCGCGCAAGAACGTGCGGTCCGACTTCCTGGTGGGGGCTTCCGCGGCGCTGACCGACACGCTGACCACGGAGCTCGCTGCGCAGTACAACCCCTATGACGACAAGTGGTCGCGCGCCCTGGTCAGCGCGCGCTGGTCGCCCCAGCGCTTGACCACGGTGGCGCTGGCCTATCGCTACCAGCGCGAGCCGCTGGCTGGTGTCAATTACCAGCCGCAGGGCCAGAACCAGCTCAGCTTGGCGGTGCAGTGGCCGTTCTCCAAGCGCTGGTATGGCGTAGGCCGGATCGATTATTCGATGCGTACCGGCAATGTCATCGGCAGCGACGGTTTGCCGACCGAGGAATCCCCCCGCGTCACCCAGGCCATCGCCGGTCTGGAGTACAAGGGCGATTGCTGCTGGGTGGGCCGCATCGTCTACCAGCGCTATGCCGTGGCGGCCAACGATGCCAATACGGCCTTGTTCCTGCAGCTCGAGCTGACGGGCCTGGGTTCGCTGGGCACCGATCCGATGAACCTGCTGAACAGAAGTATCCCCGGCTATACGAGCATTACGCCGCCAGTGCCGTCCGGGACCACATTTGAAAGGTATGAATGATGCGTAGGTTGCACTCTTTCCGCCGGTCGGGCGGCGCGCTGCTGCTGGCCCTTTGCGCGGGGCTGCCCGCGGCCCATGCGGCCAATCCGGGCAAGGGCGCGAACGCCAAGCCCGCCGCGGCGCCGGCCGGCCAGGCCGATGCGCCGCCTCCCGAGCAGTTCGTCGACGGCATCGCGGCCGTCGTGGACAAGGACGTGATCACGCTGCGCGAGCTGCGCGACGCGTCGCAGCGCATGGCGGCCGAGCTCAAGGCCCGCAATATCCAGGTGCCCGACGACAATACGCTGCGTCACCAGGTGCTGCAGCGCCTCATCATGGACCGGGTGCAGCGCCATGAGGCCGACCGCCTGGGCATCCGGGTGGACGACGCCCAGGTCGACGCCGCCGTGCAGTCCATCGCCGCGCGCAACAAGATCTCGGTGGACCAGCTGCGCAAAGAGATCGAGAAGTCGGGGTCCACCTGGGACGGCTATCGCAAATCGCTGCGCGAGGAAATCCGCATGGACCGCCTGCGCCAGCGCGCGGTGGACTCGACCATCGTGATTTCCGACGCGGAAGTGGACGCCTTCCTGAAAGACCAGCGCCGCAACCCCGCTTTCGGCGCCGCGCCGCAGCAGGCCCAGCCCGCGCAGCAGCCCGCGCCTCAGCCCGAACCGGCCGCCGCGCCCGCGGGCCCCATGCTGTACGCGCTGGCGCAGATCCTGGTGCGCGTGCCCGAAGGCTCGTCGCCCGACCAGGTCGCCATGCTGCGCAAGAAGGCCGAGGGACTGCTGGCCCGCGCCAAGCGCGGCGACGACTTCGCCAGCCTGGCCGCCGCGTCGTCCGACGGTCCCGAGGCGCTGCAAGGGGGCATGATGGGCGTGCGCCCGGCCGAAGGCTGGCCCGATCTTTTCGTCAAGGCGATCCAGGGCCTGGGCAAGGGCCAGGTCAGCTCGCTCATCCAGAGCGGCAACGGTTTTCACATCCTGAAGGTCGTGGACATGGGCACCGCGCAGCCGGCGCCGGCCCGCACCGCGCGCGCGCCCGAGCCGATGCCCGCGCCGCAGCCGTCCGCCCAGCCCGCCCAGCAGGGGCCGGTGCAAGTCACGCANTGGACCGACGTCGGCACGCCCGGGCGCCTGGCCACTCTGGACGCCAAGCTGCGCGACGCGCGGCGCTGAACCGGCCGGTTGCCACATATTTCACAATATCAAGGTGCGCAACCAGGCTTGTCCGGGCCTCCTCCGCCAAGGGCCGACGCGGTATTCTCCAAGGTTTTGGCGCGCGGTCCCGCGCCCGCGCGCCAGGCAACGCACAGGATTCTCGTAGGAAATGGGGATGTTCGGAAGATCGCAACGGGCCGTGTTCAAGCCCTCTGTTTACCAACCCGGCCAACGCAGCCGGCGCATGCCGCGCTGGCTGGTGCTGCTGCTGGTGGGCATCGGCCTGGGCGCGGGCGGCGTGCTCTTTCTCCAGACCAACTACGGCCCGCAGCGTCTCACCGTGGAGCAGTCCGAGCAGCTCCACAGCGAACTGAGCGCCGCCAACCTCGACCGCCAGCGCCTGCAGAGCCTGCTCGAGGAAGCCACGCAGCAGCGCGACGCCAACAAGGCCACGCACGAGAAACTCACCGCCGATCTGGCCGCGGCCAACCAGAAAATCGAGTCGCTGACCCAGGAACTGGTCCTATTCCAGGACGCCATGCCTCCCGACCCGCGCGGCGGCAACCTGGGCATCCGCTCGGCCAGCTTCAAGCGCCAGCCCGGCCAGCTCGACTACCGCGTGCTGGTCATGCGGGAAGACCGCCAGGGCGCCGCGCCCTTCAAGGGCTCTCTCACCTTCGCCATCGACGGCACCTACCCCAACGGCCGGTCCGGCACCGTCACGCCCGAGGGGCCCCAGCTCAACGTGGACCGCTATGACTTCGCCACGGGCCAGCTCACCCTGCCCGACGGATTCACGCCCCGCGTGGTCGTGCTGCGCGTGCTGGACGGCGCGCAGAAACAGCAGGCCATGCGCATCTACCACGTCCGCAACTGACCTCCCGCCTTCACCGAACCCGCTGCCTCAGCGGGTTTTTTACGTCTTTATAGTTGCGCACGCAACTTTATCGGCATATAGTGCTCCGCATAATCATTCAGGAGACTTTCATGCCCTTGCCCTCCCATGTCCCCGTTCTCATTGCCGGCGGCGGCCCGGTCGGCCTCACCCTGGCCGCCTTGCTGGCCGAATACGGCATCGCCTCGCTCACGGTGGAAGCGGACGACGGCTATTGCGCCGGCAGCCGCGCTATCTGCATGTCGCGGCGTTCGCAGGAAATCCTGGGCTGGATCGGCGCAGACGCGCCGCTGAACCGGACCGGGCTTGCCTGGACGGGCGGCCGCAGCTATTTCCGCGACCAGGAGGTGCTGCATTTCGAGATGCCGCACGAGCCGCTGCAGCGCTACGCCCCCATGGTCAACATCCAGCAGTACTACGTCGAGGAATACGCGCACCAGGCCATGCAGAAACACCCCGGCCTGGCCGCGCTGCAATGGTCGGCCCGGGTGGAATCGGTGCGCCAGGACGCCGACGGCGTCACGGTGGAAATCCAGGCCGAAGGCGCGCGCCAGACCGTGCGCGCCGACTGGCTGGTGGCCTGCGACGGCGGCCGCAGCACGGTGCGCGACGAACTGGGCCTGAAGCTGGAGGGCATGCAATACGAGGGCCGCTACGTCATCGTCGACATCGAGCAGGAATCGCAGCGGCCCGTGGAACGCCTGGCCTGGTTCGATCCCCCCTCCAACCCCGGCTCCACACTGCTCATGCACCGCCAGCCCGGCAACGTCTGGCGCGTGGACTACCAGATCCGCGACGACGAAGACCCCGACGAAGCCGTCAAGCCGGAGAATGTCCTGCCGCGCGTGCAGAGCCACCTCGACATGATCGGCGAAACCGCGCCCTGGAAGCCGCTCTGGATTTCCATCTACAACGCCAAGTGCCTCACGCTGGACAGCTACCGGCACGGCCGCGTAATGTTCGCCGGCGACGCCGGCCACCTGGTGCCCATCTTCGGCGTGCGCGGACTGAATTCCGGCCTGGACGATGCCGGCAACCTGGCGTGGAAACTGGCCTGGGTCATCAAGGGCCTGGCCGCCGACAGCCTGCTGGACAGCTACAGCGTGGAACGCGTGCACGCCACCCGCCAGAACCTGGCCTACGGCGCGAAAAGCACCGAGTTCATGGCGCCGCCCGACTTCGGCTTCACGCTCATGCGCGAAGCGGCCCTGCGCCTGGCGCTGAGCGACGAGCGGGTGCGCTCCCTCATCAACCCGCGCCAGTCCGCGCCCATCTCTTACGACGGCTCGCCCCTGAATCTGGCCGACGGCGCGCCCGAAGCCGGTCCTGCCAGCGCGCCCGGCCAGCCCGCGCCCGAAGCCCGCCTGCACGACGGCGGGCAGGCGCGCCATCTGACCACGGCGTTCGGCGCCGGCTTCGTCGCGCTGGCCATCGAGCCCGATGCCGCGCAGGCCGAGGCGCTGCAAGCCCTCGCCCCAGGCCACCGCGCAGTCGGACCGTCCGCTGCGCGTCATCACGGTGGCGGCGCGGCCCGCGCCCGGCGCGTGGACCGATCCCGACGGCCAACTGCGCGAGCAGCTCGGCGCCGGCCCGGACTCGATCTACCTGCTGCGCCCCGACGGCTACGTGCTCGGCCGCTGGCGCCAGCCCGGCGACGCCGCGCTGCGCAACGCCCTCGCCCCCTATTACCCCGCCATCGACGCCCGCCAAGCCCAGGAGAACCAAGCATGAACGCCCACGATCTGGACCAGGTCTACACCCAGCTCGCCCGGACGCTGACGCGCGCGGCGAAACCCGCGCCCCGCTGTTCCTGTCCATCCTCAGCCTCTCGCTGCTGGCCCGCCAGACCGACACGGCCGAGGCCCTGGCGCTGCTGGCCCAGGCCGAAGCGGCCACCCGCGCCGGCGAATCCGCGGCGCGGCCGGCGGCCGCGGAGGGTGTGGCAAACTAAGACCCCTCGCCATCACCGCCAGAACGCGCGCCGTGACCCAGCCCGACCTCGAACGCTTCCTCACGTACCGGCTGCACGCCGTCAACAAAATCAGCGACCGCGACACCGCCCGCGCCTATCTGGCGGACTGCGGCATCCCGCTGGGCGAAGCCCGCTGCCTGGCGGCCATCGGCCGCTATGCGCCGCTGTCCGTCAACGAACTGGCGCGCGCCGCGAATCTCAACAAGGGCCAGGCCAGCCGTTCGGCCCAAGCCCTGGTCGAGCGCGGACTGGTCGAGAAAAAGAACTCCGACACCGACGGGCGCGGCGTGGTGCTGGCGCCCACGCCCTCCGGCCAGGCGCAATACGAGCGCATCATCGCGCTCATCTCCCGCCGCAACGCGGAAATCTTCGGCTGCCTCAGCGCCGAAGAGCAACGGCAATTCGGCGACATGCTCGACCGCCTCATCGACCACCTGCGCGCAGCGCCCGGCCGCGACGACGACTGAGGCCCAAAGAACGCGCCCGGGCGCGCGCGCCGTCGCCGCCCGGCGCCTGCCGGCCGCGCAAAGCGGGCTAGCTGGCGTCGCCGATCTTGGCTGCCGACCCGCCCAGCTGCGCCGCGGCCTCGTCCATGAACTGCGCCATGCGCACGTCCAGCTCCGTCACGCCGCCCGCGTCATGCGTCGTCAGCGCCACGTCCACGCGGTTGTACACGTTGCTCCATTCGGGATGGTGATTCAGCTTTTCGGCAAACATCGCCACGCGCGCCATGAAGCCGAAGGCCGCGTTGAAATTGGCGAAGCGGAACCGCTTTTCGATGGCGTCCCGCGCGGCCGCGGCCTGCCACCCGGGCAGTGCCGCCAGCGCGGTGTCCGCGCCGATGCGCGCGGGAGGAAACATGCTGCTCATGATGTGCTCCTGGGCGCGCGCAAGACGCGAACCCGTCTTTTTCTACTGCTTGACCGCGTACAGGTAGATTTCCACGCGCCGGTTGGCCGCGCGGCCCTCCGCCGTGGTGTTGTCGCCCACCGGATCGTTCGGCCCGCGCCCCTCGATGGCAAGACGCGCCGGCGCCACGCCCTGCTTGGACAGGTAGTCCGTCACGCTGCGGGCCCGGTTCACCGACAGCGTCTGGTTGTGCGCCAGCGGGCCCGTGTTGTCCGTATGCCCCACCACCTTGGCGCGCAATTCCGGATGCTGGTTGAGCGCGCGCGCCACGCTGTCGAGCACCGGCAGCAACGCCGGCTTGAGCTGCGTCTTGTCGGTATCGAACGAAACGTTGCTGGGGATGTTCACCTTCAGGCTGCCATCGGGCATCTCCACCACATCGATGCCGAGCGACGACGCGCCCGAGTTCTGCACGTCCTCCTTCACCACCTTCCAGTTGTACCCGACCAGGCCGCCGGCCACCGCGCCGATGCCCGCGCCGATGGCGGCGCCCTTGCCATGCCCGATCAGCGCGCCCAGGCCCGCGCCCACCGCGGCCCCCGCGCCCGCGCCCACGGCCGTATTGGTCTGCTGCTGCGTGGCGCACCCCGCCAGCAAGACCCCGGATGCCGCGACCACGGCGAAGCGGTTGAGGATTGTTCTTGATTTCATGGCAACCTCCACGATCGATCGGTAACGCCGGACGATTCCGGCTGGATCATGCTAGCAAGCGGGGGGAGGCGGGCCGGAAACATTTTGTACCAGCCATTCGGGAGAAAACCGCTTCAGCGCTCCGGCACCTCCCGGGGAGGAGGCCCGTCGTACAACGGAATGTACTGCCGGGGAATCGGCCCCTTGTTGCGCCCGCCCTGGCGGCTCTGCTCCCATGCGTGGGCCAGAATGCCCACCGAGCGCGAGAGACAGAACAGGCCGCGCGCCAGCGGGGCGGGAAACCCCAGTTCGGCATAGATCACCGCCGTCGCGCCGTCGATGTTCATGGGAATGGGCTTGCCCTTGCGGGCCTCCAGTTCCGCTTCGATGCCCCGGGCAATGGCCGCGTAACGCCCCGGCACCGCGCCGGCCGCGGCCGCCTCGTCCACCAATTGCAGCAAACGCGGCGCGCGCGGGTCCAGAGGATGGAAGCGGTGGCCGAAGCCCGGGACGAACTTGCCATGCAGTTCGATGAACGCGTCCAGTCCCGCCCGCACCGCGGCTTCCTGGCTGGCCCCTGCGTCGACGCGGGCGGCCACGTCCTGGTACAGCTCGACCGCCTGCTCGCCGGCGCCGCCATGCACGTCTCCCAGCACATTGACGGCCGAGGCCATCGCATTGTTCAGCCCCACGCCGCACGTGGCCGCCATGCGCGCGATGGCAATGCTGGGCGCCTGCGGTCCATGGTCCACCGCGGCCATCAGCGCCGCCTCCAGCAGCCGGCCCTGCCGCGCGGACGGCAGCTCGCCGCGCAGCATCAGCCACGCCATCTGGGCAAAGCCGATGTTGCCGATCAGATCCTGGATCGCATAGCCGTGGTAGCGGATCACGCCCGGCCGCATGTCGATGATCGACGTATGCCACCACTGCCGGCTGGCCAGCCCGTCCTCGGGCGGCACCGCGCCGCCGTCCGCTTCGCGGCTTCTCATATCGCTCGCTCCTCTTTCAGGCTGCGGATCTGCCCGGCGTCGTAGCCCAGCTCGCGCAGCAATTCCTCGTTGTGCTGCCCCAGTTGCGGAGGCGGCGCATCCACCGACGGCGTCGCGCCGTCCAGCTTGAATCCCGTGCGCACCACGCGCACGTCCCGGCCCACGCCCGGCACGTCCGGAAAGGTAGCCACCATGCCGCGCTCCGCGACCTGCGGATGGGCCAGCGCCTGCTCGACGCTGTAGACCGGCCCGCTCGGCACGCCGGCCCGGGTGAGCAACGGCCACCATTGCTGCGCGGATCGCGCGGCCAGGGCCAGCTCCAGCTCGGCCTTCAAGGCCTCGCGATGGCGCAGGCGCGCCTGGCGCTCGGCGTAATCGGGATGGCCGGACAGGTCCTCGCGCCCCACCACGCGGCACAGGGCCTCGAACTGCTCCTGCTTATTGGCCGCGATGTTCAGCAGCCCATCGCCGGTGCGGAAGGTGCCGGACGGGCTGGCGGTGACGTTCTCGTTGCCCATGGGCGACGGCGAACGCCCCGCCACCAGGTAATTCGACACGGCCCAGCCCATGGTGGCCATCGTGGCCTCCAACATCGAAACATCGATGAAGCGCGCGCCGTCGCGTTCGCGCTCCGCCAGCGCCGCCGCCACCGCAAAAGCCGCCGTCATGCCGCCGATGGTGTCGGCGATGGGATAGCCGACGCGGTACGGCGCGGTGTCGGGCGCGCCGGTGATGCTCATCACGCCCGCCATGCCCTGCACGATCTGGTCATAGGCCGGATAGTCGCGCAACGGCCCTTGCTGGCCGAAACCCGAAATAGCGCAATACACCAGGCGCGGCTGGTGCCGGCGCAGCACCTCGAACCCCAAGCCGAGGCGGTCCATCACGCCCGGCCGGAAGTTCTCGACCAACACATCCGCGCGAGCCACAAGTCGCAGAAAAACCTCCTTGCCGCGCGCATGCTTGAGGTTCACCGTGATCGACCGCTTGCCGGCATTCTGCGCCAGGAAGGAAACGCCCATCAGCCCGCGGTTCAGGCCGGCGTCCGCGCCCAGTTGGCGCGCCAGATCGCCGGTCCCGGGCGTTTCCACCTTGATCACGTCGGCGCCCAGGTGCGCCAATTGATGGCAGCAGAACGGCCCGGCCAGCACGTTGGTGAGATCGAGTAAGCGGATGCCGCGCAACGGCTTGGACATGAATGATTTCCTCTCGAAGTGCGCGGCCGCCGCGGCTCGCGCGCGTGGGTTGTTTATTCCATCCTGGCGCCCGACGCCCGCACCGCGTCGCCCCAGCGCCGGTATTCCGACTCCAGGAAGGCGGCGAAGTCTTGCGGCGAGCCGCCGATCGGCGTGCTGCCCTCGGCGGCGAAGCGCCCGGCGGTCAGCGGCTTCTTCAGGACGTCGTTGACCGCCGCGTTGACCCGCCGGATCACCTCGCCCGGCGTGCCGGCCGGCGCCACCAGCCCCTTCCAGTCGCGCGCATCGAAATCGGCATAACCCTGCTCGGCGATTGCGGGCGTGTCGGGCAGGGCCCGCAGGCGGGTCTTGGATGTCACGGCCAACGGGCGCAGCTTGCCGCTGGAAATCAACGGCAATACGGAGGCCGGCGTCGCGAAATAAATGTCCACCTGGCCGCCGATCAGATTGGCCACGGCGGTCGATGCGCCGTTATGAGGCACGTGCAGGAACTGAAGGCCCGCGGCCTGCATGAACATGGCGCCGGCCAGGTGGCCGACGGTGCCGATGCCTGCCGAGGCCATGGTGACCGCTTCCGGCTTGGCCTGGGCTGCCGTCACCACGTCGGCCAGCGACCGGTACCGGCTGGCTGCGCTTACCACCAGCACCACCGGCTGGCCGGCGACCAGCACAATGGGAGCGAAATCCTCGAGCGGGTCGTAAGGCATCTTGGGATACAGCGCCGGATTGATGGCCAGGTTGGAGGTTTGCCCCATGCCTATCGTCAGGCCGTCCGGCCTGGCGCGCGACAGCAGGCCCAGCCCGATATTGCCGCCGGCGCCCGAACGGTTTTCCACCACGATATTCCAGCCCGTGGACTGGCCCATGAACTGCGCGATCAGCCGCGAGGCGGCGTCAGTGCCGCCGCCCGGCGGAAACGGCACGATCATGGTGATGGGGCCGGATGGATACGGCGAGTCGGCACGCGCCAGGTCCGGCAGGGCGAAGCCTGTCGCGGCGGCGGCCATGCCGGCGAGCAGAACGCGGCGTTGGTGGTCCATGTTGTCTCCTGGAATGTTCTTGATGTGCCGGGGCGGGAAACCCGGTGGATTTATTGAGAACCCGGCATTGCGCCAGTCAATTTCATTAGATAGAATAACGTTCTATCTATAATGACTGCCGCCGCACACCCATGTCAAGCGGCCCTTTGCCATGCCCAGGAAATCCGCCGTTCTTTCGCTCGCCGATGAAAATGCCGCCGTTGGCGGCGTCGGAGCCGTCGACCGCGCGCTGTCCTTGCTGAATGCGTTTTCGGCGTCCCTGCCCCAGCCCGATCTGACCGAGCTCGCCCAGCACACCCGGCTGCACAAGAGCACCGTGCTGCGCCTGATGGCCTCGCTCGAACACGCGCACCTGGTGCAGCGCCAGGCGGATGGGCGCTATGCCCTCGGGCCCGGCATCGCGCGCCTGCATCAGGTCTATGCGTCTTCGTTCTCGCTGGCCTCCGTGGTGATGCCCATCCTGCGCCAACTGGCCGCGGCTACGCAGGAAAGCGCCGCCTTGCACGTGCGCCAGGGCGACCAGCGCCTGTGCCTGCAGCGGGTCGATTCCCCGCGGCCGGTGCGCGACCACACTCGCGTGGGCGACCTGCTGCCGCTGAACCGCGGCGCGGGCGGGCGCATCCTCAGCGCTTATGCGGGCGGCACGGAAGACATCCATGCCCGCATCCGCCGAGAACAGGTGGTCGTGCTGGTGGGAGACCGCCTGCCCGAACTGGCCGGCATCGCGGCGCCGGCCTTCGGCGCCGGCGGCGAATTCGTCGGCTCCATTACCCTGACCATGCCGGCAGAGCGCTTCGATGCCGCGTATCAGGCGCCGGTCAAACTGGCCGCGCGCGCATTGACCGAAGCGCTGGGCGGCGCCTATCCCGCGCCCGAACCATCGGCATAGCAGAATCGCGCGCGCCGTGCCGCGCAGCGCGGCCTGGCCCCGTATCGCCGTTCAACCCCGCCGCGCCTGGACCATCAAGCGATCCAGCGCATTGGCGAATGCGCGCCGGTCGGCCTGGCTGAAAGCCGAGGGGCCGCCCGTATCGATGCCCGCGCTGCGCAGTTCTTCCATCATGTCGCGCAACGACAGGCGCTCGCGTATGGTGTCGGCGGTATAGCGCTCGCCGCGCGGGCTGAGCGCCCATGCGTTCTTTTCGAGCGCCAGGGCGGCCAGGGGAATGTCGCCGGTAATCACCAGATCGCGGGCGTGAACGTGTTCGACGATGTAGCCGTCGGCGACGTCGAAGCCGCGCGGCACCTGTACGGCGCGAATCAGGGACGAAGGCGGCGTGCGCAGCATCTGGTTGGCGACCAGGGTCAGCGGCATCCGCCATCTCTGCGCTGCCCGGTACAGGATTTCCTTGATCACGACGGGGCAGGCATCTGCGTCGACCCAGATATGCATGGCGTCATTCCTCCCTGGCCTTCCCGGCACGAAGCGCGGCGGCACTGAATGGCCGACGCGCAGCCCACATGATGCTCGGGAAACACGGCGCCCGGAAAAAACAAAAGGCCGCTGGCGACGATCGCCAACGGCCTTGATTCTGGTGGGCTGTGAGTGGCTCGAACACTCGACCTACGGATTAAGAGTCCGCTGCTCTACCAACTGAGCTAACAGCCCTGCGCTTTTCCGCGTTTGCCGGCATGGACGCAGCAAGTATTGCTGCTGCCAAACAATCACCGCGTAGTGCGAAGAAGCGAGATTATAGGGAGCTTTTTTTGTTTGTGCAAGCAGCGTGCGCGCAATCCGCAGAAAACGCCCTCACGCCGCGTAGCCGCCGTCCACGGACAGGCTGGCGCCCGTGACTGGCGTCCCTCGGGACCGGCGAGGAAGGCCGCCATGCCGGCAATGTCGCGGGGTTCGCCGTAGTGCGGCAGGGACAGCACGGCCACCATGGCGGCGCGGATGCCGCCGGTGACGAATGCGGTTTTTCCTTCGAGGGCGGGCATGTGCGCCCCAAATTTGTATCAATGAATACAAATTTGATGGCGCGAGGCGCGCCGGAACGTCAAGTCGTTTTTTAGCGATCGATAAAAATGCCGGGCGAGCCTGGGTACAATCGCCCCATGGCAGAACGTGGGCGCCCCCGCAATTTCGACCGGACCCAGGCCTTGCGCAAGGCCATGGAGGTCTTCTGGTCCCAAGGATATGACGGCGCATCGCTGACCGATCTGACGGCCGCGATGGGCATCAACGCGCCCAGTCTGTATGGCGCGTTCGGATCCAAGGAAGAGCTCTTCCGCGAGGCCGTGGCGCTTTACCGCGAGACGGAAGGCGGCGCGTCGCGGCGCGCCCTGCTCGATGCGCCGACTGCGCGGCAGGCCGTCGAGGGCATGCTGGCCGCGGCGGCCGAACGCTTCGCCACGCCCGGCCTGCCGCCGGGATGCCTGGTGGTGCTGGGCGCACTGGCCGGCGCGCGGGCGGGCGAAGGCGCGAGCGCCTTTCTGGCGGACAACCGGCGCGACATGCAGTCCTGCATCCTGGCGCGGCTGCAGCGGGCCGCCAAGGAGGGCGAGCTCGCAGCCGGGCTGGATCTGCGGCAGCTGGCGGCGTTCTACGCCACGGTGCTGCACGGCATGTCGATCCAGGCGCGCGACGGCGCCAACCGCAAGACCTTGCAATCCATCGCCCGGCAGGCCATGCAGGCCTGGGACGCGCTTACCGGGGCTGGCCGGACCGCGGGCGACGGGCTGGCCGCCCCATGATCCGCCTCGACCTGAGGCGGCTGGTCCTGGGCATCTGCCTGCTGTCCGTGATCCTGGCCCTGGCCGGCAGCCTGCATGCCAGCTACCTCGTGCAGCGCGATCTGCTGCTGCACAATGCGCTGGAGGTCAATCGCGTCTACGCCGCCAAGCTCGCCGCCACGACAGAAACCTTCCTGAGCGACCTGCGCCGCTACCTGGGCTACAGCGCCGACCAGCTTGCCGACATGGAATCGCATCCCGAGCGGATGGCGGCCGAGACGCGCCGCCTGCAGGAGCAACTGGCGCATTTCAATTCGAGTTTCGTGGTGTCTGCCGAGGGCAAGGTGCTGGCGGTTTCCAGCGCCACGCCGCAGATGCTCGGCCAGCACCTGACGAGCGAAGCCAACCGCCGCGCGCTGCAAAGCCGCGAGCCCACGATCAGCGAGCCCTACCTGGCCGCGAGCGGGCGCTGGCTCATTCTCTACACCCACCCGATTTTCTCGCGCGATTACCGCTATCTCGGCTATATCGCGGGCACGCTCTATCTGCACGAGGACAATGCGCTGGAACGGCTGCTGGGCCGCCACTTCTACCGCGACGACTCATATCTGTACGTCATCGACCGTCACGGCACGCTGCTCTACCACCCCGATCCCACCCTGCTGGGCAAGCCCGCGCAGGAAGACCCGCTGAGCGCCGCGGCCCGGGCGCACGAAGACGGCGACCTGCGCTACGTGAACAGCGAAGGCCGGGACATGCTGGCCGGCTATGCGCGCGTGGCCAGCACGGGCTGGACGGTGATCTCGCAGCGGCCGGTGCGAGGCACGCTGCAGCCGCTGTCCGACCTGCTGCTGGCCACCGCGCGCTACACCCTGCCCCTGCTGGTGGTGTCGCTCGCGCTGATCTGGCTGCTGTCGCGCTGGATCGTGCGCCCGCTGGGCCAACTGGCGGACATCGCCCGCCACATGCAGGACCCGGACGCCGAACAGCGCATACGCGGCGTGCGATCGTGGTACGTGGAGGCGGCGCAGCTGCGGCGCGGCCTGCTGGTGGGCCTGGCGGCCATGCACCACAAGCTGCGCGACCTGCGCCGCGAAAGCACCACGGACAAGCTCACGGGCGTGCTCAACCGGCGCGGCCTGGACGAAGCCATGGCGCTGCTGCAGGCGGAAGAGTCGCCCGTGTCCATCGTCATCCTCGACGTGGATCATTTCAAGCGCATCAACGACCACTACGGCCACTCCGCGGGCGATCGGGCGCTGCAGCGTCTGGCGGCCCTCATGGCCGAGGGGTCGCGCATCGGCGACACGCTGGCGCGTACCGGCGGCGAGGAGTTCGCCATGCTGCTGCCCGGCGCCAGCCTCACGGCGGCGGCGGCCATTGCCGAGCGGCTGCGCGAGCGGCTGGCCGGCCTGGCGGCGCCGCAGGACATCCCGGTGGCATTCACCGTGTCGGTGGGCGTGGCCCACTACCCCACGCACGGCGCCAC
>NZ_LHSJ01000127.1:0-11744 GCF_001270295.1 Achromobacter sp. DMS1
GTGTGCACCGACGACCTGCGCGCCTCCTCCTGCCGCGCTGCAGGAAACCGACGAAGCCATGGCCCAGTTCGGCGCGCGCAGCGCATCGTCCTGACCAAGACCGACCTGCTCGACGAAGCCGCGCTGCGCGTGCGCGCCGACAGGCCGCGCGCTGGAATCCGCTGGCCGACGTCATCGCCCGTCCGGACGCGCCGCGCCGTGGCCGAAGCCTTCGCGCCTTCGAGGGCGGGCGGACCTGGCCGCCCAGGCGGCGCGCGCGCTTGCCGCGCCGCGCGCCGCGGCGGGAGCGCATCCGCGCATCCGCGTCATCGCCGCCCGCGCGCGCGCCGGGCTGGACTGGGCCGCATTCTCCGAATGGCTGGACAACGTCGCCGGCTTCTGCGGGGGGCGGCTGCTGCGGCTCAAGGCCGTGGTGCGCGTGAGCGACAGCGTCGAACCCATCCTGATCCAGTCCGTGGGCACCACGTTCAGCGCGCCGCAGCGGCTGACGCGCCAGCCCGACGCGCCCGAATCCATCATCGTCATCGCCCGCGACGTGGACGCCCAGGCGCTGCGCGCGGCCGTGCCGGACGCGCCGGTGGAGGTGCTCGCCTGATGTTTTCCATTGGCCCCGTCCATGCCCGCAGCCGCGGGCGCGGGCGGCGCCGAAGCCGCAGCGGAAGCCCGGCAGCACTCCGCGCCGGACGCCGTTCCTTTGCAAGTCGTCAGTCCCTCTTCGATATGAGGTCGTGTTATGCAAGATAAAAACCTGACTCGCCGTGGATTCATCAAGACGGCATCCGGCCTGGCCCTGGCTCCCGCCGTGGGCTGGCTGCCGGCAATGGCGCTGGCCGCCGACAAGCAGATCGTGGTGGGCACCTGGGGCGGCGATTACCAGAACCTGCTGCAGCAGATCATCAATCCGCTGGTGGCCAAGGCCGGCGTCAACGTGGTCTACGACACCGGCAACGCCGTGGGCCGCGTCACCAAGCTGCGCGCCGAAAAGAATTCGCGGCGCGGCAGCATGGACGTGGCGCTGCTGGGCGAGGTCGACATGTACGACGCCGAACGCTCGGGCACGCTGGAGCGCGTAGACGCCAAGAAGGTGCCCAACCTGGCGCACGCCATCGAGGCGCTGAAGACGCCCTACTCCATTCCGCACATCTTCAGCGCGATGACGCTGGTCTACAACACCGAGAAATTCGCCGCCCCGCCCGATTCGCTGCAAGTGCTGCTCGATCCCAAATGGAAGGGCCAGGTCGGTTTCTCCGACATTCTTTACCTGTACAACGCCGTCTTCGTCGGGCTGGGCGCCAACGGCACGACCAAGGATTTCGAGGGCGGCAAGCGCTTCCTGAGCAAGCTCAAGGCCAACGCGCCGCGCATCTATCCGTCCAACGAAGCGGTGGCGGCGGCGTTCAAGTCGGGCGAGATTTCCATCGCGTGCATGTGGAAGGCGCGCGCGCTGCAATGGAAAGACAGCGGCCTGCCGCTGGGCTTCGCCATTCCCAAGGAAGGTTCCGTGCCCGTCTCGTTCGAGGCTGCCGTGGCCAAGAACAGCCGCAACAAGGATGCCTCGTGGGCCTACCTCAATGCCATGCTGGAGCCCGAGGGCCAGGTCGGCTTCGCGCGCAAGATGGGCTACGCGCCCACCGTCGCCAACGCCACCCTGCCGGACGACCTCAAACGCGTCGGCTTCACCGATGCCGAGGTCAAGCTGCTGCACGGCTACGACCTGAAGGGCCTGACCGAGGCCAAGGCCGACATCCTGGAGTTCTGGAACAAGGACTTCAAGGCCGGGCTGTAAATCCGCCGCGCCCTCGGCCATCGCCGCTCCCGCCGGGCGGCGATGGCGCGAACGCGCCCGTGAAACTCATCGCGCGCGGCGCGCCTCGTCGTGGCGCGCCGCGCCCGCCACGACGCGCGTCCGAAGACAGCGACGAACAGAACGGACAGCACGACCACGATGGTCGCGCCGGCGCGCTGTCCAGGAAAAAACTCAGGTACACGCCGGACAGGCATGCCGCCACCGAGATCGCGCAAGCCGCCGCCAGCATGGCGCCGAAGCTGCGGGTGAGCAGAAAGGCGATGGCGCCGGGCGCGATGAGCAGCGCGATGACCAGAATGACGCCGACGGCCTTGAGCGCTCCCACGATCGTCAGCGAAAGCAGTATCAGCAGCCCGTAATGGAGCAGCCGCACGCGCAGTCCCACTGTGCGGGCCTGCACCGGATCGAAGGCATGCAGCAGGAAATCGCGCCACTTCAGCGCAATCACGCCGGTCGTCAGCAACGCCACGGCGCCGCTTTCCAACAGGTCGCGCATGCCGGCGCCCAGCATGTCGCCGAAGAGTATGTGGTCCAGGTGCACGTCGGCCCGGATGCCGGCGTGGAGCACCACGCCCAGGCCAAACATGCCGGAAAACACCACGCCCATTACCGTGTCCTGCTTGAGCCGGCTGTTGGCCTGAATGTAGCCGGTGCCCAGCGCGCACGCCAGGCCAGCCACGACCGCCCCCGCCTCCAGCGGAATTCCCAGGATGTAGGCCAGCACCACGCCCGGAAACACGGCGTGCGACACCGCGTCGCCCATCAGCGCCCAGCCGCGCAGCACCATCAGGCACGACAGCAGCGCCGTGGGCACCGCGGCCAGCACGGAAATCAGCAGCGCCTGCAACATGAAATCGAACTGCAGCGGCGCCATGAGAACGTCGAGAATCTTCATGGCGCGGCCGCTCCCGAAGCCGCGCGGCGGCGCGCCGCCAGCAGGCCATGCCTGGGCGCGAAGACGAAAGCGGCCAGGAAGCACAGCGTCTGCAGCGTCACGATGATGCCGCCGGTGGCGCCGTCCAGAAAATAGCTCGCATAGGCGCCCGCCAGGCTCGTCGACGCGCCGATCGCCACGCTGATGGCCAACAGCCGGGGAAAGCGGTCGGTCAACAGGTATCCCGTGGCGCCCGGCGTCACTACCATGGCCACCACCAGGAACGCGCCGACCGTCTGCATGGCCGCCACCGTGCAGGCCGAGAGCAGGACGAAGAAGACTCCTTTCATGAGCACCGGGTTTATGCCCACCGAGCGCGCATGATGCTCGTCGAAGAATGCGATCAGCAATGCCTTCCATTTGCAGAGCAGGACGGCCAGCGACACGCTCCCGATGATGGCGAGCTGCAGCGTGTCTTCCGGCGTGATGGCCAGAATGTTGCCCAGGATAATGGTCTGGATGTTGACCGACACCGGAGACAGCGAGGCCATGAACAGGCCCAGCCCGAAGAACGCGGAGAAAACCAGCCCGATGACCACGTCTTCCTTGAGCCGCGTGCGGTGGTTCAGAAACAGCATGGCCCCGGCCGCCAGCATGCCCGACAGAAACGCGCCGGCCGAGAACGACAGCCCCAGCATGTAGGCTCCCGCGACGCCCGGCACGATGGCGTGCGACAACGCATCGCCGATCAGCGACCAGCCCTTGAGCATGAGATATGCCGAGAGAAACGCGCACACGCCTCCGACCAGCGCGGACACCCACATGGCGTTGACCATGTAGCCGTAGCCGAACGGCTCGGCCAGCAGACCGATCATGGCCCGCCTCCCGGCCTGTCCTGGGGATCGCGCGCCGTCGCGGTGTCGCCGTAGAACACTAGAGGGCGCTCGTCGTCGGAGAAAATGCCCACACTCTGCCGCCGCCGCTCGTCGGTTTCGTTCAGCATGAAGTGCCGCAGCACGCCCCCGAACGCCGCCTGCAGGTTGGCGCGCGTGAACACCTCGGCGGTCGGCCCGTAGGCCAGCACCTTGCGGTTGAGCAGCACCGCGCGGTCGCAGAACTCCGGCACGCTGCCCAGGTTGTGGGTGGACACCAGCATCACGCGGCCCTCGCGGCGCAACTGGCCGAGCAACGCGATGATGGCGTCCTCGGTGGTCACATCCACTCCGGTGAAGGGTTCGTCGAGCAGGATGACACGGGCGTCCTGCGCCAGCGCCCGCGCCAGGAAGACCCGTTTCTTCTGTCCTCCCGACAACTCGCCGATCTGCCGCCGGCGCATCGCCTCCATGCCCACGCGCGCCAGCGCCGCCTCGACCATCTGCCGGTCCGCCGGCCCGGGCCGGCGCAGCCAGCCCATGTGCCCGTAGCGGCCCATCATGACCACGTCTTCCACCAGCACGGGGAAATTCCAGTCCACGTCCTCGCTTTGCGGCACGTAGGCGATCAGCTTGCGGCGCAGGGCTTCCCGGGCCGGCAACCCGAGCACGGCGACGCGCCCCCGGGCCAGCCGCACGAAGCCCATGATGGCCTTGAACAGCGTGGACTTGCCGCTGCCGTTCACGCCCACCAATGCCGTGATGGTGCCGGCCGGCGTCTCGAACCGCGCGTCCAGCAACGCGGTGTGGCCATTGCGGTAGGTAACCGTCGCGCCGCACACCTGCAGGCCGGGCGACGCCTCGTCGGGGGCCGGCCCGCTCAAGGCTCCAGCCCCCGGGCGATCGTTTCGGTGGTCACCCGCAGCAGGTCCAGATACGTGGGCACGGGTCCGGCCGGATCGCTGAGGGAATCCACGTACAGCACGCCGCCATAGCGGGCGCCCGTCTCGCGCGCCACCTGCCGCGCCGGATCGGCCGACACCGTGCTTTCGCTGAAGATGGCGGGCACGTGGTTCGCGATCACCGTGTCGATGACGCGGCGCACCTGCTGCGGCGTGCCCTGCTGATCGGCATTGATGGGCCACAGGTAGAGTTCCTTCAACCCGAAGTCGCGCGCCAGGTAGCTGAACGCGCCCTCGCTGGTGGCCAGCCACCGCCGCTCGGGGGCGATGGCCTGCAGCCGCGCGCGTATCGGCTCGATCGATTCCCTGATGCGCGCCTTGTACGCCTCCGCGTTCGCGCGGTACGTGTCCGCATGGGCCGGGTCATGCCTGGCGAGCGCGTCGCGGATATTGTCGACGTAGACCAGCGCATTGTCCGGCGACATCCAGGCGTGCGGATTGGGCTTGCCGCGGTAGGGGCCGGCGTCGATGCTCATCGGCTCGATGCCCTGGGTCACCACGGCGCCGGGAATCCCCTTGAGCCGCTGGAAAAAGCGCTCGAACCACAACTCCAGATTCAGACCGTTCCACAGCACCAGTTGCGCTCCCTGCGCGCGCGCCAGGTCGCCCGGCGTGGGCTGGTACTCGTGGATTTCCGCGCCCGGACGGGTAATGGAAACCACCTCCGCGGCGTCTCCCGCCACATTTCGCGCCATGTCGGCAATGACGGTAAAGGTGGTGACAACCTTGAATTTCTCCGCCCCGTGGGCGGGCAGGAAAGCCAGGGCCAGGACGGCTCCGGCCGCCCAGCCTGCGGCGCGCAGGACAGGCAGGCGCGCGCGGCGGCGCAACGATCTCAATGCGAGGAACATAGTGCAACTCCGGAAATCAACGATGTCCAACCTGTCCGCCCGGCGAGCGGGACGGAGCATGTCAGCGAAAACGCATCAACAGGAAGGAATCGGGCGCAGTTGCATAAAACCTCGTGGTCCCCGCGATTCTATGCCAGGTTCCTGTTTTGCGGCACCCGCAAACTGGAACGCGCCCTCGCGGTCCGGCAAGCGCGGCGCGGCGGAACGATGGGATATCCGATGCCAGGGCAACCGCGAGATGTCGCTCATCCAGAGCGATCCAAGATGGACAACGAAGGCATCTTGACGCTCCCGAGTCGCACGCGGGCGATGCTGCGGGAACGCCGCGAATCCGTGAAGGGCTTTCGCTGCCGTCATGTTTCCCCCAAGCTCAAGGGGCGTCGATGGGCGCGCGAAGACTTACTGCGAGGCCGTGCGACCGGCGCGATCCAGAATCACATTGAGAAGTGTGAACGTAACCTGGCCCCCGGACGCGGACGGGGTAACGCCCCACGCAGTCCGCGACGCCTACGCGGCGCGGCTTGTTCAGGCGAAGGGCGGATCGCTGCTGAAGGTGTCGAAGCTCCTGTGGCGCGCAACCGTCGTAATGACTCAGAAGTACGCGCACTTGTCGCCTGAAGCGACTGGAGCCGACGCGGCGGATGCCCTGGATCGCCTCCATTCGATGAATCGACAGAGGGTGACGACTCTATGGGTCGTGTTCAAAGGGAAGGGGTCACAGAATCGGACACAGTAAGTAGTACGCACAGGCCACATACTACTGAACGACGCCAGAAACGTCTTCGCCTCGAATGAGGCAGGAATGAGGAAGTGGTGGGTGGTGCGAGACTCGAACTCGCGACCAACGGATTAAAAGTCCGCTGCTCTACCGACTGAGCTAACCACCCGACCGAAGCGCGAAATTATGGCGGATTTCGCGCTTGCTGTCAAAACACGGCGGGCTGGCGCTTACCAGGCCGCCACCACCGCGCCCTTGAACTTGCTCTGGATGAAGTCCTTCACCGGCTGGCTGTGGTAGACGGACACCAGCCTGGCGAATTCGGGGCGATCCTTGTCCTTGGCGCGCACGGCGAGCACGTTGGCGTACGGGGAATCGGGCGATTCCTGGGCGATGGCGTCCTTGGCGGGGTTCAGGCCGGCCTCGAGCGCGAAGTTGGTGTTCACGGCCGACGCGTCGGTGTCGTCCAGCGAGCGCGGCAGCTGGGCGGCGTCCAGCTCGATGAAGCGCAGCTTCCGGGGATTTTCGATCACGTCGATGGGCGTGGCCTTCAGGCCCGCCTCCGGGCGCAGCTTGATGAGGCCGTTGGCCTGCAGCAGGAGCAGCGCGCGGCCGCCGTTGGTGGGGTCGTTGGGCAGCGCGAAACGGGCGCCCTCCTTCAGTTCGGAGAGCGACTTGATCTTCTTGCTGTAGATGCCGATCGGGAAGATGACGGTCTTGGCGATGCTGACCAGGTTGTAGCCGCGGTCGGCGTTGGCGTTGTCCAGGTACGGCTGGTGCTGGTAGCTGTTCACGTCCAGGTCGCCCGAGGCCAGGGCCACGTTGGGCTGCACGTAGTCGGAGAACTCGATGATGTCGATCTTCAGGCCCTGCTTGGCAGCCTCCTGCTTGACCACTTCCATGATCTGCGCGTGCGGGCCGGCGGTAACGCCGATTTTCAGCGGCTTGTCCTGCGCCAGCGCGGGCTGGGCGAATACGGCGGCGCCCAGGGCGAACGCGGCCAGCGACTTCAGAAGCTTGATGCTCATGTTGCGGATTTCCAGGTAGACGGAAAGGAAAAGGAAGAAAACCTGCCGGGTCAGCGGTGCGACATGCGCCGCACGAAGCGGTCGCCCAGGCTCTGGATGGCCTGCACCAGCACGATCAGCACGATCACCACCGCGGCCATCACGTCGGACTGGAAACGCTGGTAGCCATAGCGGATGGCCAGGTCGCCCAGCCCGCCGCCGCCGATGGCGCCGGCCATGGCCGAGTAGCCGATGAGGCTGACGACGGTAACGACGGTGGCGGCCACCAGGCCGGGCAGCGCCTCGGGCAGCAGCACCTTCACGATGATCTGCATGGGCGAGGCGCCCATGGCGCGCGCCGCGGTGACCAGGCCCGGATCGACTTCGCGCATGGCGTTCTCGGCGATGCGCGCCATGAACGGAATGGCCGCCACGGACAGCGGCACGATGGCCGCCGTGGTGCCGATGGAGGTCTGCGCCACCAGGCGCGTGAACGGGATGATGGCCACCATGAGTATCACGAACGGCACCGAGCGCGTGGCGTTGATGACGGCCCCCAGCACGTGGTTGACGGGCTGGTTCTCCAGCATGGCGCCGCGCGAGGTCACGGTGAGCGTCACGCCCAGCGGAATGCCGATCGCCACCGCGATGGCGCTGGCCACGCCCACCATGAGCAGGGTGTCAAGCAGCGAGGTGATGAGCAGGTCGATCAGTTGCGGGTTCATGAGCGATTTCTTCAACGGTAATGTCACGGGCGGCCAGGGCGGCGATGGCGTCGCGGACCGCGGCGGACGCGCCTTGGGCCAGCACGAAGATCGTGCCGACGGCCACGCCCTGGATGTCTTCTACGCGCGCCTGCACCAGGCCCAGGTCCAGCCCGTGCTGGCGGGCCAGGTCGGACAGGAAGGAGCCGGAGGCGTCATTGCCCTTGAGCGACAGGCGCAGCAGGTGCACGGCATGGCCGGGACGGGCCTGCGCCTGCGCGGCGATGCGCTCCTTGACGGCCGCCAGAGTGGCGTCGGTGAGATCGGACGCGGTGGCGGCCGACACCATGGCGCGGGTCACTTCGTGGCGCGGCTGGGCGAACACTTCGCGGGTGCTGCCCAGTTCCACCACCTGGCCCTGCGACAGCACGGCCACGCGGTCGCACACTTCGCGCACGACTTCCATCTGGTGAGTAATCATCACCACGGTCACGCCGGTCTTGCGGTTGATGTCGCGCAGCAGGGCCAGGATGTTATGGGTGGTTTCCGGGTCGAGCGCCGAGGTGGCCTCGTCGCTGAGCAGCACGTCGGGGTCGTTGGCCAGGGCGCGCGCAATGCCCACGCGCTGTTTCTGGCCGCCGCTGATCTGGCTGGGATAGCGGTCGCGCAGGTGCTCCAGCCCCACCAGCGCGAGCAACCGCTCCACGCGGGCGGGAATCTCGCTCTTGGCCACGCCGGCGATCTCCAGCGGCAAGGCGACGTTGCCGTACACCGTGCGGCGCGACAGCAGATTGAAGCCCTGGAACACCATGCCGATGCGGCGGCGCTGGCTGCGTAGCTGGGCTTCGGTCAGGCCGGTGAGCTGGGTGCCGCCGATGGAAATGCTGCCCTCGTTCGGCCGCTCCAGCAGGTTGATGCACTGGACCAGCGTGCTTTTGCCGGCGCCGCTGGGGCCGATGATGCCGAAGACCTCGCCCTGCTCGATGCGCAGGTTGATGCCGCGCAGCGCCTGGAACTGGCCGTGCGGCGTCGCGTAGGTCTTGGATAGGTTCTCGATGTGAATCATGGCAAGCGATTTTGTATCTTTTCTCTTCTGAAGAGAACGACAGTTTGTTCCACTTTTAATAACTATTGGTTATATAAAGTCCAGTGCAAGCGCGCTTCGCGGCAGGAATGAGGGCCCGCCCAAAAACGCGGAAAGGGCAGCCGCGAGGCATGGCCTCCCGACTGCCCTTCGCCTTGTCCTGCGCCCCGGCATGCCGCCGGCCGGCGCCGGCGCTAGCGCGCCCGTGAAATGCGGACTTCGGCGCCGCGGCGCTTGACTTCCAGCCCCTCGGAGGGCGAGATGCGCAGCCCTTCGAGGCCCTTGATGTAGCTGGACCCCTGCATCTGCATGACGCGGATCTTGTTGCGCATGACCACGGGGTTATGCATGGGCATGCCGAACATCCAGACCTCGTCGAGGATGCGCGCGGAGTTGAACTCGCCGGTGTGCTGGGCGGCGGGTCCGAGACAGAGCATGTGGCCTTCGCGGCCGAACACCGGGTACTGGCCCAGGTCGCACTCGACCGTCCAGGTGGTGCCGCCTTCGTAGCGGTGGCCGGTGTTGAGGTCCCACCAGGCTTCGCCCTTGGGCAGATAGACGCGCGCCTGGGTGCCCGGCTCGGTGATGGGCGCCACCAGCAGCGCGGGGCCCAGCAGGTATTGCAGGTCCCAGTCGTGCGCGTGCGCGTCGTGCGGGAACGACATGGCCATGGAACGCTGCACCGGCAGGCCGGTGCGGGCGGAATCCTCGATGGCGCCCAGCACGTAGGGCACCAGGCGGTAGCGCCACTGCATCCAGGTGCGGGCATGGGCCAGGGTTTCCTCGCCGAAGTCCCAGGGCATCAGGCCGTCCGCGCCCTGGAACGCGAAGTTCGCCGAGAAGATGCCGGCGGTGAGCCAGCGCAGGTACAGCTCGGGCGTCATGCCGGCGCGGTCGCGGGCGGCCGAGCCGATGCCGTGCACCTGCACCGGCACGGCGCTGGCGCCGATGGACAGCGCCGTGCGCAACGTGTGCCGCAGGCCCTCCCAGGTATTGTCCACCTCGGGGCCGGCCTGCCACGGCAGACGCTGGGCGGCGGGGAACAGGTCGCCGCTGGGCACCACGCCTTCCGGCGGCACCTTCAGGCCGGCCACGGCGTCGAACAGGGCGCGGCGCGCGAGCAGCGGGTAGATCGTGCGCAGCGTGGCGCCGGTTTCGCCGCCGCGCGCGGACACGCCGTCGGGAATCGCGATCTGGGCGTCGCAGGCGGGCGCGTCCAGGCCGTCTTCGATGAGCTGGCGGTGACGCTCCACCCAGAGGTTGTAGATGTCGCGGTAGGTGAGGTCGAGCAGGCCGTAGGGCTGGCCCGAGGTGGCCGCGTTGCCGTCGAACACCTGGGCCGAGCCGTCGTCGCGGGTGAGCAGCCAGCCCCGGTCTTCGAGCTCTTCGAACAAGGGGCTGTTCTTGAGCACGCCCGGGAAACCGGACGCCGCCACGTGCACGTTGTGCTTGTGGAAAAGCGCCAGCATCTGGCGCGCGTCGGGAAAACGCTGCGCGTCCCACTCGAAGACGGCCTTGTCGGGCGAGAAGCCCCAGGCGGCGGGCTGGGCCAGCTTCACCGCGTCGATGGGAATCTGGTTTTCGCGCATGCGGGCCACCAGGGCGGCGGTCTGCGTGGGCATCTCGCCGGCGGCCTGCTGCAGCCAGGCGCCCATGGCCCACAGCACGGGCTGGCCCGCGCGGCCGGTGAGCGCCGAATATTGGTTGAGGATCTCGGCGGGCTCGCCCGCAAAGAAGAAAAGGTCGAGGACGCTGTCTTCCACCGTGAGCACGTAGGCCGACTCCGCCGGCTCCGCGCCCACCGCGTGCTCGACGCGGCTGACGGTGTTCACGTACACGCCCCAGCCGCGCGGGCTCCATGCCAGCGGCAGGGCGCGATGCTCGGGGTCGTCGGAAACCACGGTTTCCTCGCGGCGGTTGAGGTCTCCGGGAGTTTCGCCCAGGCCGTAGACGCGCTCGTCGCCGTGCAGCGCGAACGCGGCCGTCCAGACCGCATCCGCCGGCTCGGCGAGCCCATCGTGGCCGAAGGCCGGCGCGTGGGCCGACACGTCGGATTCGAGCACGCGTTCTTCATTGCGCACCAGCGCCACGCGCACGGGATTGGTGAGCACCTCGAGCGCCACGTCGCCCTGCGCGATGCGCCAGCCCTCGCCATCGTCGCGGGGCGAAACCGTGGCTTCTCCCACGGCCTCCTGGCGCGCGAGCAGCATCTCGGCCACCACGCGCGCCCGGGAGCCGGGCTTGATATCGTCGGCAAGAAGGTTGGCCGCGCCGCAGCGCAGGCGGAATACGCCGGGCGCATGCGCCTCGACTACCAGGTGCAACCCATCGCCCGCGTCGAAATCGATACGACTGGGACGGGACGTCAGCAGGTCGACATTGTCGAGCTGGGTAGTATGGGCAAAGTCGAACTTGGGCGGCACAGAGCATCCCCCGGCTTAAGCCAAAAACCATCAAAAGACGCTATTTTGACGGATTTGGGCTTTGAAATAAACTCGGTCCCTCTTCTGGGCGGTATCCTCATCCAAAAAAAGGGCCGCAAAACGGCGCGCCTTCCGTCCTTCGGACGCGGCCCGCCGGCGGGGTTTTCGCGGCATTGTGGCGCCACATTCGCGCAAGCTCGCCCAACTGTCCATAACCGCCGGGCTACGCCCCCCGCCCCCAAGGGTCAGCGCGGCCCGATCAGGCGCAGCAGATCCGACTCCAGCGGCATGGGCTCGCCGGCCAGCGCCGCCCCGATCACTTCGCCCATGAGCGCCGACCACGACAATCCGCGCGACGCATAACCGGCCGCCAGCCAGACGCCGGGGGCGTGCGGCAGCTCGCCCACCGCCGGCAGGCGGCCGGGCAGCACGGCGCGCCAGC
>NZ_LHSJ01000128.1:0-18535 GCF_001270295.1 Achromobacter sp. DMS1
CCCCCGGCGCGCAGGCGGACGGCTATCCCGACAAGCCGATCCGGCTTGTCGTGCCCTATGCCGTGGGCGGCACCACCGACATCATCGCGCGGGTGGTGGGCAACGCCATGGGGCAGGCGCTGGGCCAGTCCGTCGTGGTGGAGAACCGGCCCGGCGCGGGCGGCGGCATAGGCTCCGCCTACGCCGCCAGGCAGCCCGCCGACGGCTATACGCTGGTCATGGCCGTGGAGAGTTCGCACGCGGTCAATCCCAACGTGTACACCAGGACCCAGTACGACCCCCTCAAGGATTTCGCGCCCATCAGCAACCTGGCCGACGTGCCCAACGTACTGGTGGTGAACCCCGCGCTGCCCGCGGCCGATTTTCCGGCCTTCCTGGCCCTGCTGAAATCCGCGCCCGGCAAATACGCCTACGGCTCGTCGGGCAACGGCGGCCTGAGCAACATGAACGGCGAACTGTTCATGAACGCCACCGGCACGCGTATGCTGCACGTGCCGTACAAGGGCCTGGGGCCGGCGCTCAACGACCTGGTGGCCGGGCAGGTGCAGGCCGTGTTCGACAACATTCCTTCCTCGTATCCGCTGATCCAGGCGGGCCGCATCCGCCCGCTGGCGGTGGCGGCCCGCCAGCGGCTCGCCGTGCTGCCCGACGTACCCACCTATGACGAGCTGGGCCTGCCCGTGATGAACCAGCCGTCGTGGTTCGGGCTGGCCGCGCCCGCGGGCACGCCCGCGCCGGTGCTGGACAGGCTGAACGCGGCGGTGCGCAAGGCGCTGGCCGATCCGCAGACCGCCGCCGCCATCGAGAAGCAGGGCGCGATTCCCAGTCCGATGAGCCGCGAGGAATTCGCCGGCCTGATGTCGCGTTCGTACGCGCATTGGGGCAAAGTGGTGAGCGACATCGGTTTTCAGAAACTGCAATAACCATCCGGGAGAGACCCCATGCAGAACTTCGATTCCCTGCCTCATGCCCGCGCCGCGCTGGACGGCGACGGCATCGCCACGCTGACCATCGCCCAGGCGGGGGCGCTGAACATCCTGGGCACGCCGGTCATACAGGATCTGCGCCGCGCCCTGGCCGCCCTGCGCGAAGCGCCGGCGGTGCGCGCGCTGGTGGTGCGCGGCGAGAGCGACCGCGCGTTCGTGGCCGGCGCCGACATCGCCGAAATGGCGGCGCTGGACGAGGAAAGCGCGCGCGCTTTCATTTCCGGCCTGCGCGGCCTGTGCGACGACGTGCGCCTGTTTCCGGCGCCGGTTATCGCCCGCATTCCGGGGTGGTGCCTGGGCGGGGGGCTGGAATTCGCGCTGGCCTGCGACCTGCGCGTCTGCTCGGAGAACGCGCAGTTCGGCATGCCCGAAGTGAAGGTGGGCATTCCGTCGGTCATCCATGCGGCGCTCATGCCCCGGCTGATCGGCGCGGCCAACAGCGCCTGGATGCTGCTGACGGGCGAGCTCATCGACGCGCGGCGCGCGCGCGAGTGGGGGCTGGTGCATGAGGTGGCGCGCCCCGAGGCGCTGGACGGGGCGGTGCAGGGCCTGGCGTCGCGCCTGGCCGCCTGCGGCCCGGCCGCGATGCGCCAGCAGAAAACCCTGCTGCGGCGCTGGGAGAGCCTGCCCGTGGACGAGGCCATCGACGACAGCGTGGCCGAGTTCGGCAAGGCATTCAATACCGGCGAGCCGCAGAAGTTCATGCAGGAGTTCCTGGCGCGCAAGCGCGCCGCCCGGTCTTGACGCTCAGCCCCCGCGGGTGGCCGCCACCAGCGGGTCGTCGAGCAGGTATTCGGCCACCTGGGTCACGAACGGCGACAGCGGCGAGGCGGCGCGCGTCACCAGGGTGAGCTCGCGGCGCGCCCAGGGCTCGCAGAGCGCGGCGGCGGCGATGCGCCCCTCGCGCAGCGCCGCCGCGGCCACGCTGCGCGGCACCAGCGCGATGCCCACGCCGGCTTCCACCAGCGACAGCACGGCCTCGAAGCTGTGGGCGTGGATGCGCACATTGAGCGTCCTGCCGCCGAGCTTGGCCATATCGCGCAGGAAGACGGTATTGCTGCTGCCCCGGTCCATGCACACGAAGTCCATGTCCAGCACGGCGGGAAAGCGCAGCGGCCCGTTGGCCGCCAGCGGATGGCCCGCCGGCGCGGCGATGACGAGCTCGTCGCAGGCATAGGGCGCGGCATGGACGCCGTCCGATTCCGCGCGTCCGGCGAAAATGCCGATATCGGCCTCCTGGTTGGCGATGGCGGCTTCGATGGCGTTGCTGGACCGCTCTTCCACCAGCAGGTTCACATTGGGATTGGCCGACAGAAAGCGCCCCAGGCTGGGCACGATGAATCCGTTGAGCGAGCTGCTGTTGGCCAGCAGCTTGACCGTGCCCTTCAGGCCGCTGGCGTAGCGGCTGACTTCGCCGTGCATGCGCTCCACGCCTTCGAGCAGGGCCCGCGCGTGCCTGAGCACGAATTCGCCCGCGGGCGTGAGCTGCATGCCGCGGGCCTCGCGCGTGAAGAGCGGCACGCCCATGGCGAATTCCAGGTTCTTCAGGCGGTAGCTGGCCGCCGACGAGGTGAGGTGAACGGCGTTGGCGCCCTGGGTCAGATTCCGCGCTTCCGCGATGGCAAGAAAGAGTCTGAGATCGGTAAGCTCGTAACGCATGTCGGGTCGGTGGCGGTGGACGGGCGGCGGAGGCGCCCGCCTGCCGATTAGACCTGCCCCGCCGCTCGCGCCGCAACCCGTCGCTCCCGGGACGGGGGCAGGGCGGAATCCGTTCCTGTTCCGTATTCGGGAGAAAAAATTATTAACTAAATATTTCTTCCAAAAATCGCAGTAATCCCTTGGGGGAAACCGATGATTCTCCGTGGGCGCTGCGGGTAATCCCGCAGGGATTCTGGCCGAAAATGTATCGGTTTTTGTCGGCGCAGGCTTGGGTTCGCGCCCAATTTCGTTTAAGATGCTTGCTTCTTCGTTCAGTTTGTTCACTATCTGTGGGTTCTCGATTCATGCGCCAGCCGCATCCGAGCCCCCCTGTCTTGCAAGGCGCCGCAACCCGCGGGCCGTCTTGTTGCTAGTGTCGGTTTGTATTGGCGGTTCTGCCCGTCTTCCGCACAACCCCCTTAGCTCCACGGCACCACCTGCCACCTGGCCGGTGCGTGTCCCTGAACCTATGGAGGCAAAAGCCAATGCGTTTCACCCCTGTCAAGACCCTGGCCGCCGCGGCCGTCTTGTTCGCTTTCGCCGGCGCCGCCCAGGCCGCCGATGCGCCGCAGTGCGAACTCAAGCGTCCCGTCCATTTCGGCGGCATGAACTGGGAATCGAATCTGGTTCTCGTTGAAATCGAACGATTCATCATGGAAAAGGGCTACGGCTGCAAGACCGAAACCCTGCCCACCGAAACCCTGCCCGCGCTGGCCGCCCTCGAGCGCGGCGACCTGGACATCAACACCGAGGTCTGGCTGAACAGCGTGGCCGATCCCTGGGCCCGCGCCGAGCAGACGGGCAAGGTCAAGCGCATCGGCGACCTGTACATGGGCGGCGAAGCCTGGTTCATTCCCCGCTACACCGCCGAGCGTCTGCCGGAGCTGAAATCGGCCGCCGACCTGCCCAAGTTCAAAGACAAGTTCAAGGATCCGGAAGAGCCCGGCAAGGGCCGGTTCTACGGCTGCCCCGCGGGCTGGGGCTGCGAGGTCACCAGCACCAACCTGTTCCATGCGCTCAAGCTGGACGACAGCTACACCCTGTATTCGCCGGGCACGGGCGCGGCGCAGAAGGCGGCCCTGATGTCGGCCTACAAGCGCAAGCAGAACGTGGTGTTCTACTATTGGTATCCCACGCCGCTGGTCGGCTCGCTGGACCTGGTCAAGCTGGAACTGCCGCCCTATGACGCGGAAAAGCACAAGTGCCTGACTTCGCCCAAGTGCGCCAAGCCCGAGCCCAGCGCCTATCCCGACAACCCCGTGTTCACGGCCGTGAGCACCAAGTTCACCCAGGAAGCCCCCAAGCTGACCGAGTTCCTGTCCAAGGTCTCGGTGCCGCTGCCCGTCATCAACGAAACCCTGGCCCACATGGAAGAGTCCGGCGACGAATCGCCCGCCGTGGCCAAGTGGTTCCTCAAGAACAAGGCCGACGTCTGGACCAAGTGGGTCCCCGCCGACGTCGCCGGCCGCGTGCAAAGCGCACTGTAATGCGGTGATGCCGCCGCGCCCTGGAAGCCGGGGCGCGCACCGGCCCGCCGCGGGCCGGGCCTTTCCACCGCCAAGGCGCCCGGGATGGGGCCGGCCGCGAGGCGCCGCCTGCGCTGCCCCGCCCCTGCGCGGCAAGACCGTTCACCGCCGCGCCGGACCGTCCGGCGCCGCGCAACGGCGACGCGCCACAATGGAGTCGTTTCTATGTTCCCTGAAATCATTCCCGCCCGCCAGGTGCGGGGGGCCATCGACGGTTTCGTCGATCACCTGGTCACCAACTACGCCGATACGCTCGAACGGATGTCGCAGCCGGTGCTGCACGCGCTGGTCTGGCTGGAGCAACTGCTGCGCGAATCGCCCTGGTGGGCGGTCGTCGCGGCCACCGTGGCGCTGGCCTGGTTCATGAGCCGCCGCATCGGCCTGAGCCTGGCCATGGGGCTGCTGCTCTGCGTCATCGGCGTGCTGGGCCTGTGGGACGCCGGCATGCAGACGCTGGCGCTCATGATCATGGCCGCCGGGCTTTCGGTGGTGATCGGCATTCCGCTGGGCGTGCTGATGGCGCGCGTGAACTGGCTGCGCTCGGCCATGCTGCCCGTGCTGGACGTCATGCAGACCATGCCCAGCTTCGTGTACCTGATTCCCGTGGTGATGCTGTTCGGCCTGGGCAAGATTCCGGCCATCATCGCCACCGTCATCTATGCCGTGCCGCCGCTGATCCGCCTCACGGACCTGGGCATCCGCCTGGTCGACCGCGAAGTGCTGGAGGCCGCGCGCGCCTTCGGCGCCAATCCGCGCCAGCAGCTCTTCGGCGTGCAGCTGCCGCTGGCCCTGCCCAACATCATGGCCGGCATCAACCAGACCACGATGATGGCGCTGTCCATGGTGGTGATCGCCTCCATGATCGGCGCGCGCGGCCTGGGCTACGAGGTGCTGCTCGGCATCAACCGCCTGGAGGTGGGCCGCGGGCTGCTCGCGGGCCTGGGCATCGTGGTGCTGGCCGTGCTGTTCGACCGGATCACGCAATCGTATGGACAGCGCATGCGCAAGGGAGGCCAGCGATGAGCAAGATCGAAGTCAAGAACATCTACAAGATTTTCGGGCCGCATCCGGCCAAGTGGCTGCAGGCCGCGCAGAACGGCATGACCAAGGAAGCGCTGCTGGCCGAGAGCGGCCATACGCTGGGCCTGCGCGACATCAGCCTGTCGATCGAGGAAGGCAGCATCTACGTCATCATGGGCCTGTCGGGCTCGGGCAAGTCCACCCTGATCCGCCATTTCAACCGGCTGATCGAGCCCAGCGCGGGCCATATCCTGGTCGACGGCGTGGACGTGGTGAGCCTGAACAAGCGCGACCTGGAGACTTTCCGCCAGAAAAAGATGAGCATGGTGTTCCAGCGCTTCGGGCTGTTCCCGCATCGCACGGTGCTGGAGAACGCCGCCTACGGCCTGGCCGTGCAGGGCGTGCCCCGTGCCGAGCGCGAAAAGCGCGCGCGCGACTGGCTGGAGCAGGTGGGCCTGTCCGGCTTCGAGAACCAGTACCCGCATCAGCTGTCGGGCGGCATGCAGCAGCGCGTCGGCCTGGCCCGGGCGCTGGCCACCGACGCCGAAATCCTGCTCATGGACGAGGCATTCTCGGCGCTGGACCCGTTGATCCGCCGCGAGATGCAGGACCAGCTTCTGCAGCTGCAGTCCCGCCTCAACAAGACCATCGTCTTCATCACGCACGACCTGGACGAGGCGCTGCGCCTGGGCAACCGCATCGCGATCCTGAAGGACGGCGAGCTGGTGCAGGAGGGCACGCCGGAAGATATTCTGCTGAATCCGGCCAACGAGTACGTGCAGTCGTTCCTGCAGGACGTGAACCGAACCAAGGTGCTCAACGCCACGCACGCGGTAAACCCGCCGCGGCTCACGCTGACCATGCGTTCGCGTCCGTCGCATGCGGTGGAGCGCATGCGCGCGCTCAATTATGAGTACGCGCCGGTGCTGGACGGCAAGCGGCTGGCGGGCATTCTCATGGCCGAGGCGGCCGGGCGCGCCAGTGCCGAGGGCGCGCGCGACATTTCGCGCTATGTGGAAGACCTGGCTTCGGTGCCGGCCACCGCTGGCCTGGGCGAAGTGCTGGCCCAGCTGGTGCACAGCGACCAGCCGGTCGCCGTGACGGGCGAAAACGACGAGTTCATCGGCATGCTCTCGCGCAAGAAGGTGGTGGAGCTGGTGACGCCGGCGCTTGCCGACGCGCCCGCCGACGGCGCGGCGCGCCCGAGTCCGAGGACAAAGCCGAGGACGGCTCCGAGGCCCGGCCTCAAGCCGAGGCCGCCGAGGCCCGGGACGAGGAGGGCAAGGCGGCCTGACCGCCCTGCGCCCCGATCGCGCTGCCGCTATGATGGCAGGCCGGCCGTGTCGCCGGCCTGCCATTTTTCATTGCCTACCGGAACCCGCCATGCCCATCCTGAACGTCCAGATCATGCAAGGCCATACGGCCGAACAGAAGACCCGCCTGCTGCAATCCGTGTCCGACGCCGTGGTCCAGAGCATCGCTGCGCCGCTGGCCAGCGTGCGCGCCGTGCTGCACGAAGTGCCGCCGGCGCACGTCATCGTGGCCGGCGAAATCGGCAAATCCATGGCGCAGGTGGACGTGGCGCTGATCGCCGGGCGCGACGACGACAAGAAAGAAGCCCTGATCGGCGCGCTCAACCGCGCCGTGTGCGACAGCATCGGCATTTCGGGCGCGGACGTACGGGTGATCGTCCGCGACGTGCCGAAGATCGACATGGGCGTGGCCAACGGCGTGAGCGCCAAGGCGGCGGGGCGCTGAGCCGCCCCGCGCCGGCTCAGTTGAGCTGGACGTTGGCCGCTTTCACCACTTCGCCCCAGCGCTTGATTTCGCTCTTGATGTAATCGCCGTACTCCTGCGGGGTCGAGCCCAGCGGCTGGGCGCCCTGGGCCTTGAGCTGCTTGAGCATTTCGGGCGAGGCCAGGGCCCGGCGGATTTCGGCGTTGAGCTTGGAGATCACCGGCGCCGGCGTGCCCGCCGGCACCACCACGCCCTGCCAGGCGCCCATCTCGAAGCCGGGCGCCACGGTTTCGGCCACGGTGGGCACGTCCGGCAGCTGCGGGCTGCGCTGGCTGCTGGTGATGGCCAGCGCGCGCAGCTTGCCTTCGCGCACGAAGCCGAGCGAATCGTTGAGCGTGTTGGTCATGAACTGGACCTGCCCGCCGACCAGGTCCGTCATGGCGGGCGCGCTGCCGCGATAGGGCACGTGGGTGGCTTCGATGCCCAGCGAATGCAGCAGCAGGAAGGCGCCCAGGTGCGTGACGTTGCCCGCGCCGGCCGATCCGTACGACAGTTTGCCCGGCTTGCCGCGGGCATAGTCCACGAAGCCGCGGACGTCCTGGGCGGGCATCGAGGGATGCGCCAGCAGCACCAGCGGGATCACCGCGGTGGACGAGACAGGCGCGAAATCCTTGACCGGGTCGAAGGCGAGCTGGCGGTAGAGATTGGGGCTGAGCGCGATGGACGAGGTGTTGTAGAGCACCGTGTAGCCGTCCGGTTTGGCCGAGGCCGCGAACTGCATGCCGATGTTGCCGTTGGCCCCGCCCTTGTTTTCCACCACGACCGTCTGGCCGAGCTGCCCGGTGAGTTGTTTGGCCAGCACGCGCGCCACCAGGTCGGTGGGGCCGCCGGGCGGAAAGGGCACCACCATGGTCACCGGCCGTTCTGGCCACGCGGCCTGCGCGCCGGGCGCCGTGGCCAGCGCCGCGACGGCCAGCAGGGCCGCCCAAGTCTTCTTGCTCATGTCGTCTCCTGTTTTGTTATGGTCCGCGGCGGCACGGGCGGCGCGCCCGGCCGCGCGCGGCTAGGGCCGGCCGGCCAGCATCCGCGTGGCTGTGTAGGCCATGACGGGCTTGCCGTGCTGGTTTCGCACCTCGATCGCCGACGTGACGACCGCGCGGTTGTGCCTGGATGTGGGGCGGATGTCCGTGACCTCGATTTCCGCCCAGATGGTGTCGCCGGCCACCACGGGCGCCAGCATTTTCTTGTGCACTTCCAGCAGCGCCAGGCCCGTGCCCTGCACCATGCCCTGCATGATGAGCCCTTCGATCAGGCCATAGGTGAGCGCGCCCGGCGCGGGGCGGCCCTGGATGGCGCCATGCTCGTAGGTAGCGTCGATGAAGATGGTTTCCAGCATGCCGGTGACGCTGATGAAGTTGACGATATCGGTTTCCGTGACGGTGCGGCGGAAGGTGTGGAAGCGCTGGCCGACGGCCAGGTCTTGCCAGTAGTAGCCCTGGCCGAGCAGGGCGGGCTGTTGCGTCGGAGTCATGCGGAGGTTTCGGTTCTGGTTGGGGAAGAAGGCGCGGCGGCGGGGGCGCTTTCCATGGCCGAGCCGTCGGACAGCAGCGCGTCGATGCGCGCGGCGTCCAGGCCGGCTTCGGACAGGATGTCGCGGGTGTGCTCGCCCAGGCGCGGCGGCATGGCAGGGGCGACCCGCGTGCGCTCCAGGCGGACCGGGTTGCGGGTGAAGCGGTAGCGCGCGCCGGCGGCGCTGGAGAGCGGCTGGAAGAAATCCACGCTCTGCAGGTGCGGATCGCGCTCCAGGTCTTCGAGGCGGTTGATCTTCGCGGCGGGGATCTCCAGCCTCTCGCACAGCGCCAGCCAGTGCGCCGTGTCGCGGCGTTCGACGATGGCGCCCATGTGTTCGTACAGCGCCTCGATGTGGCGGGTGCGCGCGTCGATGTCGGCGAAGCGCGGATCGGCCGCCAGGTCGGGCCGCCCGGATTCCGTGAAGAAGGCGCGCCAGTGCGCGTCGGTGTAGGGCATGAGGCAGACGTGGCCGTCGGCGGTGCGGCAGGGCCGGCGCCACGGCGTGAGCACGCGCGGATAGCCGGGCGCGCCGTCCCCGCGGTCGGCCAGGTGGCGGCCGTAGTAGTGCTCCACCAGGGCGAACGAGGCCATGGTTTCGAACATGGGCACTTCCAGCCGCTGCCCCCGCCCGGTGCGTTCGCGCTGCAGCAGCGCGGCCAGGATGGCGTGCGCGGCCACCAGGCCGCAGGTCTTGTCGGCGGCCACCGTGGGCAGGTAGCGCGGCGCGCCTGCCTGGCGGTCGACCAGGTCGGCCAGGCCCGACAGGCCCTGGATGATGTCGTCGTAGGCCGGGCGGCCGTCGTAAGCGCCGCCTTCGCCGAAACCGTAGAGCCCCGCATACACCAGCCTGGGGTTGCGCGCGCACAGTGTGTCCGGGTCCAGGCCCAGCGCCGCCATCTTGGCGGGCCGCATGCTGTGCATGACGACGTCGGCGCCGTCCGCCAGCGCCAGCAGCGCCTCGCGGGCCGCTGCGCGCTTGAGGTCCAGCACCACGCTGCGCTTGTTGCGGTTCAGGCCGAGGAAGATCGCGGCCAGCCCCGGCTCCTGCGCGGGGCCGGTGCGGCGAGTGGAGTCGCCGGCCGGCGATTCCACCTTGATCACGTCGGCGCCGTAGTCCGCCAGGATCTGCGAGGCATAGGGGCCGAACACCACGGAAGTGAGGTCGAGAACGCGAAAGCCGCCCAGGGCGGCGGCGGAAGGGGAGGCGGGGGCTGTCATGGCGGAAATCCTATCGGCGTCGCGCATAGCCGTCTAATATGGCTTTGGTATTGCGTGATATGGAAATCGTTATGGCTATCGACCTCCGGCAGTTGCGGCAATTCGTCACCATCGCGGAACTGGGCAGCTTCCGGCGCGCCGCCGACGCCCTGCACATCGCCCAGCCGGCGCTGTCGGTTTCCATCCAGAAACTGGAGCACGCCGTGGGCACGCCGCTGCTGGCGCGCGGCGCCAAGGGGGTGTCGCTCACGCCCGCCGGGCAGGCGCTCATGCACGACGCGCGCCGCGCGCTGTTCCATGCCGGCCAGGCGCGCCAGGCCGCGCGGCGGGTGGCGCTGGGAGAATGGGGCACGCTGCGGCTGGGGTTCGTGGGGTCGGCCACCTACATGCTGCTGCCGCGCTGCCTGCCGGCGTTCCGCGAGCGCTATCCCGACGTGGAGCTGGACCTGCGCGAGGACAGCACGGTGGGCCTGGTTTCCATGCTGCGCGCCAACGATATCGACGCGGGGCTGGTGCGCGGCCCGCTGGTCGAAGACCCGGCGCTGGAGTCATGGGTGGTCGAGCGCGACGACCTGATCCTGGCGGTGCCGGCGGGCCACGCCCTGGCCGGGCTGGCCTGCGCGCCGCTGGCGCAGGCGCGGCACGAAAGCTTCGTCATGTATTCGCCGTCCAAGGTGCCGGGGCTGCACGGCGTGGCGTTGTCGCTGTGCCGCAAGGCCGGCTTCACCCCGCGCATCAGCCAGCAGGGCATACAGGTGCAGACGCTGGTCAGTCTGGTGGCCAGCGGGCTGGGCCTCGCGCTGGTGCCCGGCGTGACGCGCGCCTATTCCACGCCGCACGTGTCTTTCGTGCCCCTGTGCGACCCCGATGCCCACCAGGCGCTGTCGCTCTCGCTGGTGACGCACCGCGACACCTCGTGCGCCCCGGTGCTGCGGCTGCGCGACAGCATGCTGGACGCGCCGGCCCGATAGTCGGAGGCGCGGATGCGATAGCGTCCGTGTATAGGCCGCCGGGCGGACACCCCGGCGAAACGCTATCGGGGCGGCGCAGGTATGATGGGTTCATTCGACAACAAGGAGGCAACACCATGAACGAAGTCATCATCGCGTCCGCCGTGCGCACCGCCATCGGCGATTTCGGCGGCGCCCTCAAAGATGTGCCGCCGTGCGACCTGGGCGCCACCGTCATCAAGGCCGCGCTGGAGCGGGCCGGGGTCAAGGGAGGGGAGGTCGGCCACGTCGCGGTGGGGCACGTGATCAATACCGAGCCGCGCGACATGTATCTTTCCCGCGTGGCCGCCATGAACGCCGGCATTGCCAAGGAAACGCCGGCTTTCAACGTGAACCGCCTGTGCGGCTCGGGCCTGCAGGCCATCGTATCGGCGGCCCAGACCATCATGCTGGGCGACGCCGAGATCGCCGTGGGCGCGGGCGCCGAAAGCATGAGCCGCGCGCCCTACATCGCGCCGGCGCAGCGCTGGGGCGCGCGCATGGGCGACAGCGTCATGCTGGACATGATGACGGGCGCGCTGTCCGACCCCTTCGGCCGCATGCACATGGGCGTGACGGCCGAGAACGTGGCCGACCGCTTCGGCATCAGCCGCGCCGACCAGGACGCGCTGGCCGCCGAATCGCACCGCCGCGCCGCGGCCGCCATCGACGAGGGCCGCTTCCGCGACCAGATCGTTCCGGTCACGCTCAAGACCCGCAAGGGCGAGACGGTGTTCGACACGGACGAGCACGTGCGCCGCGACGTCACCGCCGAAGGCCTGGCGGCGCTGAAGCCGGTGTTCAAGAAGGAAAACGGCACCGTCACGGCGGGCAACGCGTCGGGCCTGAACGACGGCGCGGCCGCGCTGGTGCTGATATGAACGCTTCCGTGGCCGCCAGGNCCTGCTGCCGGGCGCCTGGCAGACGGCGCGGGCCTTCGCGCAGGCTGGCCAGCGGCGAGCTCAGCGGCGCGGGCCGGCCAGTCGCTGCGCGTGCTGGCGCAAGGCTATCTGGCAGGCGTGGCGCTGGCCTTCGCGCTCACGACGCTGGCCGTGTCCACGCGCCTGGGGCGCGACCTGCTGGCCACGCTGACCGCCATGTTCAATCCGCTGCCCGCGATTGCCCTGCTGCCCCTGGCCCTGCTGTGGTTCGGCCTGGGCCAGGGCAGCCTGGTCTTCGTGCTGGTGCATTCGGTGCTGTGGCCCCTGGCGCTCAATACCTATGCGGGCTTTCTGGGCGTGTCGGACACCCTGCGCATGGCGGGGCGCAATTACGGGCTGACGGGCCTGCGCTACGTTATCCACATCCTGGTGCCCGCCGCCCTGCCCGCCATCCTGGCCGGACTGAAGATCGGCTGGGCATTCGCCTGGCGCACGCTGATCGCCGCCGAGCTGGTGTTCGGCGCGTCCAGCGGCCAGGGCGGGCTGGGCTGGTACATCTTCCAGAACCGCAACGAGCTGTACACAGACCGGGTTTTCGCCGGCCTGGCCGCGGTGGTTATCATCGGCCTGCTGGTGGAGGGGCTGGGCTTCAATACGCTGGAACGCCTGACCGTCCGGCGCTGGGGGATGCAGCGCTAGGGCGCGCCAACCCTGAAAGAAGCTTCGCACAGGCGGATAACCGGGCGCCGGGCTGGGCGCGGCCTTATGACGTGAAGCTCTGATCTAACTTCCACAACTTCGTTGGCGCGGGCGGCTGCCGTTCCCATAATGAAGCCTCGCCGCCAACTCCGGGACATACCATGCGCTTGCCTCCAGCCCTGCATGACCGCCTGCTCAAGGCCGCTGCCGCCGTCGGCGTGGCCCTGCTGCTGGCGATGCTGGCGCTGGCTTCGCCCACGCCCGCCATCGCCTCGCCCCCCGCGGGAGCCGCCGCGGCGCACCGTTAGGCATCCGGCGCGGTTCCGCGCCTGCCCTTTTCCCCTTTACGGGACGCGCAGGCTTGCGCGATGTGATCGCGCAGCCACTGGTGCGCCGGATCCCGGTGCACGCGCTCGGGCCAGAGCATGAGCATTTGAAAGCCGGGCACCTCCACCGGCGCTTCCACCACGCATAGCGCGGGATTGCCGCGCACCAGCCGCGCCTCGCACCACAGCAGATAGGGCGCCAGCGCCGACACAGCCTGCCCCAGGTCGTCGAAGACCGCCACGCCGGCCTCGCGCAGCGCGCGCACGGCATTGCGCCTGTCCGGTGTCGATGGCCACGAACAGGCGCGGATGCGCGCGCGACGCGCCGGCCAGCGCGTCCGCCATGCGGTCCAGCATGTAGCCGGGCGCATAGACCACCACCGTGTCGATGGCGTCCGAGGTGGCCAGGGCCTGGAGCACCGTGCGCACGAACTCCGGGTCGTTGACCACGTTGCCGGTCACGTCCACCGGATTGCCCACCATCCCGTAGTCGGGAATGCCGGCGCGCAGCACCTCCTGCAATCCGGCCGGCAGGTCGGGCAGCTCCAGCCCGCCGCCGATGAATTTATCGGCCAGGATGGCGCCCAGCGCGCCCGACATGGTCAGCACCACCACGCGCTTGCCGGCCTGGCGGTGCCGCAGCGCGGCCAGCCCGGCCAGGTGCGCCATCTGGGCAAAGTCGTGCGCCTCGATCACGTTGAGCTGGCGGAAGGCCGCGCCATACACGCGCCGGTCGCCGGCCAGCGCCGAGGTGTGAGAACGCACGGCCTGCGCGCCCTTGTCGGTGCTGCCGGCCTTGAGCGCGATCAGCAGCTTGCCGCGCCGGTCCAGTTCGCGGCAGGCGCGCGCGAAACGTTCGCCGTCGCGCAGCTGCTCGATATAGCCCAGCACGATCTGCGTGTCGTCGTCGTGCGCCAGGTATTCCAGATACTCGGAGAACTCCAGGCAGGCTTCGTTGCCGGTGTTGATGAAATGCGAGAACGGCAGGCCCAGGCGCCGCGCGATGGCATAGACGGCGGCGCACACGTTGCCGCTCTGGGTGAGCAGGCTGACGCTGCCGCGCTCGGCCTGGGCCGGCGCGGTCTTGAAGACCGACGCGAAGGCCGTGTGCGCGCGGGAATTCAGATTGGCGAAGCCCATGCAGTTGGGGCCCGCCACCAGCATGCCGCTCTGCCGCGCGTAGGCTTCCAGCTCGGCCTGCAGGCGCGCGCCCTCGCCGCCCGCCTCGGCGAATCCGGCGGCGTAGACGATGGCGGCCCGCACGCCGCGCGCATGCAGCGGCGCAGCATGGCGGTCACGTCCTGCGCCCCGATGGCCAGCACCGCCAGGTCCACGGGTCCGGGCACGGACTCGATGTCGGGCCAGCACCGCCAGCCGAACACGTCGTCGTACTTGGGGTTGACCGGGTAGACCCTGCCTTCGTAACCGAAGCGCGAAAGCAGGTCCAGCGGCATGCCGCCGATGCGGCCGGGGTCGGCGCTCGCGCCTATCATGGCGATGGAGCGCGGATCGAGCAGAGGCCGGAGATCGCGCATCACGCCGTCTCTCCTTTCTTGTTGCGCTGAATCGCCTGCGCCAGCCCGCGCTCGCGCACCGCCTGGAACTCCTCGCTCAGGTGCGAAAGCTGGTGCGTATCGAAATGCGCGGCCAGCGCGGTGCGGAACCCCTGCGCGTCGGCCGTGCGGTTCAGCGAGCGCTTGATCAGGCGCAGGCCGAAAGGCGGCCGAGGGCCCAGCGCGATGCGCTGCGCCAGGGCCAGCGTGGCCGGCTCCAGCCCGGCCACGGGCACCACGCGGTTCACCATGCCGATGCGCAACGCTTCCTGCGCGTCCACCTTCTCGCCCGTGTAGAGCATTTCCTTGGCCTTGCGCAGGCCCATCACCCAGGGATGGATCAGCACTTCGGTGGCGGCGGCAGCCAGCGTGTGCCCCACGGGATCGGAAAAATACGCATCGTCTGCGCACACGATCAGGTCGCACATGTTCGCGATCATGAAGCCGCCGGCCACGCAGGCGCCCTGCACCTGGGCAATGGTCGGCTTGGGGAAATCCCAGATGCGCAGACAGTACCCGTAGTACCGCCGCGACTCGTATTCCCAGCGCTGTTCCACCGTGAAATCGGCGCGCCTGGCCTGGGCTTCCTTCAGATCGTGCCGGCCGAGAAATGCGCGCCGCGCCCGGCGATCACCACCACGCGCACCGAGGCGTCGCCGGCGGCGGCGTCCAGGGCATGGTCCAGTTCGTCCAGCATCTGCTGGCTCTGGGCGTTGCGCGCGCTTTCGCGCGCCAGGCTGATGCGGCAAACGGCGTCGAACCGCTCCACGGCAAGAGTGGCGTAGTCCATGGTCTCCTCGTTCTCCAATGGCCCTCAAGGGGCGTTTCATTGAATTAACCCCCTTTTCCTTCAGGATGGCTTCCAGCACCGGCTGCAGGCGCCCCAGGCTTTCCTGCACGGCCTCGCGCACGGTGTCCACCATGACCTGCGTGCCGCGCTCGATTTCGATGTTCACCAGATCGCCCGGCCGCTTGTCCTCGAAGACGGTCATGCGCCGGGTTTCCGGAATGAGCCACACCTCGAACCAGCCCTCGGCGCGGTTCACCTCGGACACGGTCAGGCTGGCCCCGTTGATGGCGATGTAGCCCTTGGCGAAAACGTATTTGCGAAACGCCTCGGGAATGTCGAAGCGCATGCGGCAGTTGGTGTCGGACGCGTCCACCTCCAGGACGCGCGAGGTGAAATCCACGTGGCCCGACAAAGGGTGGCCGCCGATTTCGGCGCCGTCCTTGGCCGCCCGCTCCACGTTGACGCGGCCGCCTTTCCGGTAGGCGCCCAGCGTGGTGATGGCCAGGCTTTGCAGCATGACATCGAAAGTGGCGCGGTCCGGCCCCAGGATTTCAGTTACCGTGAGGCAGACGCCGTCGGTGGACACGCTGGCGCCCACGGCCAGGTCGGCGCAGAAGCCCGGCGGAAAATCCAGCGTGAAGGTGCGCAGGCCCTCGCGGTCGGCGATGCCCGCAATGGCGGCGGTGCCTTGAACAATACCTGTGAACATACGGATCCTGAATGCGGGGCGGCGCGCCCCGCAGGCAAAACATCAACGGTAACCGATATTTTGCCAGCCGGCCGCGCCGTCCGGGGATCCGCCGCCGCGTTCAGTGGCGCACCGCGATGGTCTTGAGCGTGGTGAAGCCGTACAGCGCCTCGAAGCCCTTCTCGCGGCCGTAGCCCGATTGCCGCGAGCCGCCGAAAGGCAGCTCCACGCCGCCGCCCGCGCCGTAGTTGTTGACGAACACCTGCCCGGCGCGCAGCTTGCGTGCCAGGCGCAACTGGCGCGCGCCGTCGCGCGTCCAGACTCCCGCCACCAGACCGTACAGCGTGCCGTTGGCGATCTCCAGCGCCTGCTCCTCGGTGTCGAACGGAATGGCCGCCAGCACCGGGCCAAAGACCTCTTCCTGGGCCAGGCGGCTCTGCCAGGGCACGTCGCGGAACAGCACCGGCGGCTGGTAGAACCCGCCGGCGGGCGCGCCGTCCTTCAATTGGCCGCGCGCGGCCACCTTCATGCCCTGCGATTCGGCCTCGGACAGGAAACCGCGCACGCGATCCTGCTGGCGCGCGTTGATGAGCGGGCCCACGTCCAGGTCCTGGGCGGCCGGGCCGGTCACCGTGGCGGCGAATGCGTCCGACAGGCGCTTGATGACGGTTTCGTACACGCCGCGCTGCACCAGCACCCGGCTGCCCGCCGAGCAGGTCTGGCCCGCGTTCTGGATGATGGCGGCCACCAGCACCGGCATGGCCGCATCCAGGTCCGCGTCGTCGAACACGATCTGGGGCGACTTCCCGCCCAGTTCGAGCGTGACCGGCACGTGGTTCTCGGCGGCGGCATGGGCCACCAGCTTGCCCGTCTGGGGCGAGCCGGTGAAGGAAATGTGGTCGATGCCGGGATGGGCGGACAGGGCCGCGCCGGCTTCGTGGCCGTAGCCCGTGCAGATATTCAGCGCGCCGGGAGGCAGCCCCGTCTCGGCGGCGATCTCCGCCACCTTGAGCAGCGACAGGCAGGCGTCTTCGGCCGGCTTCACCACGCAGGCGTTGCCCGCCGCCAGGGCCGCGCCCACGCTGCGGCCGAAGATCTGCAGCGGATAATTCCAGGGCACGATATGCCCGGTGACGCCATGCGGCTCGCGCACGGTCAGCACGGTAAAGCCCGGCGTATAGGGAATGGTTTCGCCGTGCAGCTTGTCTACCGCGCCGGCGTAGAACTCGAAGTAGCGGGCGACGGCGGCGGCGTCGGCGCGGGCCTGCTTGATGGGCTTGCCGGTGTCGGCGGACTCGATCTGCGCCAGCTCCTCCTGCCGGTCGATCAGCGCGAAAGCCAGGCGCATCAGCAGCCGGCTGCGCGCGGCCGGGGCCATCTGGCCCCACTCGCCCTCGAAAGCGGCGCGCGCGGCCCGCACGGCGCGGTTCACGTCTTCCTCGCCCGAGCGGGCGATAGCGTCAAAGGGCTGGCCGTCCGAGGGGTTCAGGACGTCGATGGTTTCTCCGGTGGCGGCAGCCACCCATTCATTGGCGATAAAGTTCTTATGGCTCACGGTATGCGCGGGGTAAAGTGGCGGCCATGCGGCCGGAAATGGAAAGTGTCTCCGCATGCCAGGGCCGGACGGCGCGGGCATGGCCGGCGGAACGCGCCGGTTCTTGTCTGTCTGGTTCTGGCAGACAAAGTACGGGAGCGCCCTCCGACTTGTCAATTGCACTAACAGCTTTACACCCGAACCCCGCCGTTATCTGCATAAAAATACGGGTTTACCCTGAAACCGGTACCGATTTCTTGCACCGATCGTTTGTCACCATGATTGACAGCCTGACCGATAGCCTCCCCGCAGGACGGCGCCCATGAATTCCCTGGCAACGCCTGCCGCCGCCGGTCCGGCCGACGACGCCGCGCGGCCCCGCCCCGACCTGGACGTGCTGGCCGAAGTGGCTTCCGGCCTGGGTTACGTGCGCGCCGAACGCTTCGCCGAACGCGTGTACGAAAGCCTGTTCTATGCCATTGCCACCGGCAAGATCGCCCCCGGCGGCCGGCTGCCCTCCGAAATGGAACTGGCCGCCCTTTTCGAGGTGTCGCGCCCGGTCGTGCGCCAGGCGCTGGACCGCCTGCGCGAAGACCAGCTCGTGGAATCGCGGCGCGGCTCCGGCAGCTACGTCCGCGCCAAGCCCGACCTCATGGGCGGCCTGCCCGCCATGGACCCCGCCAAGCGGGTCAGCCACATCCTGGAAGGGCTGGAACTGCGCCGCGTCATCGAGCCGGAATGCGCCTATCTCGCCGCCCTGCGCCGCACCGACGCCGACCTGCGCGACATGGACCGCATGCTGACCGGCTACGAAGAAGCCGACGCCAGCGGCGCCATCGCGCACCACCACGACTACGGCTTCCACCGCGCGATCGCGGCCGCCACCGGCAACCAGCGCTTCGTGCAGGTGCTCAAGTCGCTGGAATACGACGTAAGCCATGCCGTGAACCTCATGCGCCACCTGGTGCACATCCAGCCCTGGAAGCGCACCCGAGCCGCCATAGAGGAACACCGCCACATCTACCGGCTCATCCGCGACCAGGACGCGGAGGGCGCGCGCAACGTCATGCGCGCCCACATCGAAAAAGCCCGCAGCCGCATGCTCAACAGCGGCTCCGAAACCTGACGCCTGTTCCGCCGCGCGAAGCGCGCAACGGCGCCGAAGCTCCTGCTTCCCCTGCGCCCCGTCAGGGGGCGGAATCCGGCGGCGTATGGCGGGCCGGCGCCGCGCCGAGCTTCGCGTCCGTGTCGGACACCGACCACGCCACCACGCGGTTGCGGCCGCCCCTCTTGGCCCGGTAGAGCGCCTGGTCGCGCG
>NZ_LHSJ01000129.1:0-11601 GCF_001270295.1 Achromobacter sp. DMS1
GATCTTGGACAGGTTGGTCTTGAGCGTTTCAAGCGACTTGACCATCCTGGATTCTGCCCCGAAGGCGGGCGCCAGCAATCGTAGGCCCCGGCGGGCTGCGCCCCCTGCGCGGCCAGGCGCAGGTTCTCGCGCACCGACAGATTGGCGAACAGGCTGGTGACCTGGAACGATCTGGCGATGCCGCGCTGCACGCGCTGGTAGTCCGCTTCGTGGGTGACGTCGATGCCGTCGAACACGATGCTGCCCTCGGAGGCGCGCAGCGTGCCCGTCAGGATATGGAACAGCGTGGTCTTGCCGGCCCCGTTGGGCCCGATGACCGAATGCACCGTGCCCGGCCGGACCGCCAGGTCCACCCCTTGCAGGGCCTGGAATTTGCCGAAGCGCTTGACGATGCCCCGGGCGCGCAGCAGCGGCCCGTTGTCCGAGGCGGTGCTCATGCGCGTTCCTCCTTGGCGGCCGGCGCGCGCGCTCCGCGCGCCGCGAGCCAGATGCGTTCGCCCAGCCCCCACAGCCCCTTCTGCATGAAAAGGCTTACCGCGATAAGCAGCAGGCCCAGCAGCATGAGCCAGCGCGGCCAGAGCGTGGAAAGCCAGTCCGAGAACAGCACATAGAAGGCCGCCCCCAGCAGCGACGCGAACAGGTTGCCCGTACCGCCGATCACCGTCATGACGAGGATCATTTCGCTGGTGTGGTACTCGATGCTGGACAGCGGCGCGATGCCCGTCATGAGCGCGAGAAAGGCCCCGGCCAGCGCCGTGACCGCGCCCGAGAGGGCAAAGGCCGCGAGCTTGAAGCGGCGCACGTTGTAGCCCACCGCCATGGCGCGCGCCTCGTTGTCGCGGATGGCCAGCAGCGTGCGGCCGAACACCGATTCCGTCACGCGCAGCAGCAGCCAGAACACCGCCACGAAGCACACGGCAACGAAGGCGTAGAACTGCCAGGGCGAGGCCAGCGGCAGTTCGGCCAGGCCGGCCAGCGACAAGGGCGGGCGCGGCACGTCGATCAGGGCGTTGTCGCCGCCCGTCAGGTCGGGCAGGCTGTAGGCCAGGAAGTAGAACATCTGCGAGAAGGCCAGCGTCAGCATGACGAAGTAGGTGCCGCGCTGGCGGATGGCGAACCAGCCCACGGCGGTCGCGGCCAGCGCGCCCATGGCCACCGCCGCCAGCAGCGCGAGCGGCATCGGCAAGGGCCAGCGCGTGAGCAGCAGGCCCGCCGTGTAGCTGCCCAGCCCGAAGAAAATGCCCTGGCCGAAGGACAGCAGGCCGGTAAAGCCCAGCAGCAGGTTGCAGCCCAGCACCGCGAGGGCGTAGATGAGCACTTCGGTCGCCAGGGACCCGGACTGGATGACCAGGGGCAGGCCGGCCGCCACGGCCACGGCCAGCGTCAGTTGGGCATGCGATTTCAGGCGCTTCATCAGCCTCTCCCCAGCAGTCCGTGCGGACGCAGCAGCAGCACCGCCGCCATCGCGACATAGATCATCAGGCGCGCGCCCTCGGGCCACAGCGTGCTCATCACGCTCTGCACCACGCCGATCAGCAGGCCCCCGGCCAGGGCCCCGCCGAAGCTGCCCATGCCGCCGATCACCACGATGACGAAAGCGATGCCCAGCGCCTCGATGCCCATGAAGGGCTCCACGCCCCGGATGGCGCGGCCAGCACGCCGGCCAGCGCCGCCGTGGCCGCGCCCAGGGCGAAGATGAGGCTGAACATGCGGAAGACGTTGATGCCCAGCATGGAAACCATTTCCGTGGACTCGCTGCCGGCGCGCACCGCGCTGCCCAGCCGCGTGCCCTCGAGCACGTACCAGAGCGCCAGCGAGAACAGCGCGGTGAAGCCGATGACGAAGAGGCGGTACTTGGGATAGACGAAGCTGCCCCACATGACCACGCCCTGCAGCGAGGCGGGCACGGCGACGTTATCGCCGATAGGCCCCCACATCACGATGACGAGCTCCTGCAGCGCGAGCGCCAGGCCCACCGTGATGAGGATGTGGAACTCGTGCGCCTGCGCATACACGTGGCGCAGCAGCAGCTTCTCGGCGACCCACGCCAGCGCGCCCACCAGGGGCGGCACCAGGAGCAGCGCCAGCCAGAAGTTCAGGCCCCATTGCACCGCCTGGAAACAGAAATAGGCGCCGAGCAGGTAAAAGGCGCCGTGCGCGAAGTTCACGAAGCGCAACAAGCCGAAGACGATGGACAAGCCGACCGCCAGCAGGAAGTACAGCATGCCCACGCCGACGCCATTGACGACCTGGAGCAGATAAACGTTCATAGAAGAGCCGCGTGGGTTCCCGGAAAAATGCGCGGCGGCGCCCGCCGGGCGCGCGCGGACGCTACAGTTTGCAGCCGGTTTGCGCGGGCGCCAGGAACGACTGCCCGGCATGGACGATCTCGGCGTAGTCGTCCTTGTCTTTCATGGCCTTTTTGGCCTTGCCCTTGAGCAGGTAATAGTTCTTCAGGACCTGGTGGTCTTCCTTGCGCAGGGTTTCGGCGCCGGTCAGGCCGTCGTAGGCCATGCCCTCCATCGCGGCAATGACCTTGGCCGGCTCGGGGCTGCCGGCCTTCTTGATGGCCTCCAGCAGGATGCGGGTGCAGATGTACGAGCCCGCCAGGCTGTAGTTGGGATTCCCGCGGGTTTTGTCGCGCGCCAGGGCGACCAGTTCCTTGTTCAGCGGCGAGTCGATGCCGTGCCAGTACTGCGCGCCGAAATACACGCCCTCGCACAGGTCGGCGCCCAGGCTCTCGAATTGCTCCAGGCCCGAGGCCCAGGCCACCAGTATGGTGCAATTCTGCTTCATGCCGAAGCTCACCGCCTGGCGCAGCGTGTCGGAGGACTGGGAACCGAAGTTGAGGATGAGCAGCACGTCGGGCTTGGCGGCCATGGCATTGGTGAGATAGCCGCTGAACTCCTTCTCCGACAGCGAGTGGTAGCTGTTGCCCACGTGTTCGATGCCTTTTTCCTTGAAGATGTTCTTGGCGGCCGACAACAGGCCCTCGCCGAAGACGTACTGCGGGGTGATGGTGTACCAGCGCCTGGCGTTGGGCAGGCTTTCCAGCAGCGGGCGCACGGTCTGTTCGATGGCGCCAAAGGTGGGCACCGACCAGCGGAAAGTGGCGCGGTTGCAGTCCTTGCCGGTGATCTCGTCGGCGCCGGCCGTGGTAATGAATACGCCGCCGGCGCGCTCGACCTCCTTGCCCATGGCCAGCGACTCCGACGACAGGATGCCGCCCGCAAAGAACTTCACGCCCTTCTGCTGCGAGATTTCCTGGACCTTGCGCACGGCGGTGGCGGGCTTGCCCTCGGTGTCCAGCACCGTATAGGAAAGCGGCTGGCCGAGCACTTTGCCGTATTGCTCCAGCGCGAGCTTCATCCCCAGGTCGGCGTACTTGCCGTTGGCGGCAAACGGGCCCGACATGGGCACGGGGCAGGCAAAGGCGATGCCGCCGGACTGGGCGAAGGCGGAACGCGCGCTCCACAGCGCGCCGGGCAGCGCCGAAAGCGCGGCCATTTTCAAGAGATTGCGGCGATTCAAGTCTTTCTCCCTGGGGGGGCCGCGCTGCGCGGCGTATTCGACAGGGCCCGCGCCGCAGGGGCGGCCGGACCGGCGAGGTCTGCTCCTAGCTCTTTCCGCAACTGCCACAGCTTATATATGGTGACCGCATACCGCTCTCCTATTTATCATGATAAATAGGATTGATATGATGATCCGGTCTGTACAAAGCCACTGTCAATAGCGGGGTCATCAGGTATAACCCGGGGTCTTGGGGAGGCCTCGTCCGCCGGCGCGGGCAACGCGGCGGCCCATGCGCGCGAGTCGAATCGGGAGAAGCGGGATGGAATTCAAGATGCAGGACGCCTTCGAGGGCGAGAGCCTTCCGCAGCCCAAGCGCAGCGACCTGGTGGCCGAGGAGATCAAGCGCCTCATTACGGCGAAGAACCTGCGTCCGGGCGACCGCCTGCCCCGCGAAAGCGAACTGCAGAGCATGTTCTCGGTGAGCAAGAGCACCATGCGCGAAGCCCTGAAGTCGCTGGAGGTGCAGGGGCTGGTGAAAGTCAGCACCGGCCCGGGCGGCGGCGGCAGGGTGGTGGAGGTGCCGCTGCACCGCACCTTCCAGCTCATGCAGAACTACCTGTTTTTCAAGGAAGTGAGCATCGAGGACATCTACCAGGTGCGCAAGCTGCTGGAGCCGGAGCTGGCCGCCAGCGCGGTGCCCCACCTCACGGAGGCGCAGTTCGCGGCGCTGGAGCACAACATCGCGTGCTGCGATCCGGCGGCCGAGCGCATGGAGGATTCGCTGATCCAGCGCCAGGAGGAAATGAGCTTCCATGACATCCTGGCCGCCGCCTGCCCCAACCCGTTCCTGAGATTCAGCTGCGAGATGATCAATGAAATGATCCGGCAGCTCACGGTGTACGACAATGACATGCCGCTGGCTGCCCAGCAGCGCTTCGGCGCGGCCAACACGCAGTTCCACCGCGACATCCTGAAGGCTGCCCGGGCCCGCGACGCCGAAGCCGTGCGCAGGCTCATGGAAGACCACATGCGGGACGCCATGCGCTCGGTGACGCGCATGCACGGCAAGATCGAGGGCCGCCTCATCCTGGATTCGGAAATCTCGCGCCGCGGCCTGGCCCGCAAGGCGCGCCGCGCCGGCCGCGGCAAAGGCGGCTGAAGTCCGGGCGTGCGCGCGGGCGCCGGCGTGCGCGCGCAACATCGGCGCGGGCTTTTCTTGGCAAAACGGACCGGACGCATCGCCCGCTGACGGAACTTTGACACGCCCGTTCAACTCTTATATAAGACATAAGAGTCGGTGGCGCGGCCGGACCGTCTCCCATAGAATGACAAAACGGCCAAAACGCCACAAAATGCCTGCTTTACGCGGACAAACACCACGGAGTCCATCATGCCGCACAACACCCTCGATACTCTCAAGAATTTCAAGATCGGCAATAAGTCCTGTCAGTTCTATTCGCTGCCGGCGCTGGGCAAGGCGCTGGGCGTGGATGTGCAGCGGCTGCCGGTATCCATCCGCATCGTCCTGGAGTCGGTGCTGCGCAACTGCGATGGCAAGAAGGTTACCGAGGAACACGTCCGGCAACTGGCCAACTGGCAGCCCAACGCCAAGCGCGAAGACGAGATTCCCTTCGTGGTGGCCCGCGTCGTGCTGCAGGATTTCACCGGCGTGCCGCTGCTGGCCGACATCGCCGCCATGCGCTCGGTGGCAGACAAGATGGGCAAGAGCCCCAAGAGCATCGAGCCGCTGGTGCCGGTGGACCTGGTGGTGGACCACTCGGTCATGATCGACTACTTCGGCACCAAGAACGCCCTGGACCGGGCCGCGCATCACGCCGCCGGCCGGCTCGCCGACATGAGCCTGGGCATCGCCTGCCTCGCCACGGACGACGAGGCCCAGGCGCTGGAGATGGCGCGCGAACTCGACAACATCAACCGCGAACGCCGCAGCATCGAGGCCGAAATGCGCGAGCAGGCGCTGGCGGCCATGGAAGAGCCCAATGCCGCGGCGGGCGCCACCGTGTGCGTGTTCGATCCCGGCTGGCATCAGGGCGTGGTGGGCCTGGTGGCCTCGCGCCTGAAAGAAAAGTTCTGGCGCCCCACCCTGGCCTTCGCGCCGGCCGGCGACGACGAAATCCGCGGCTCCGGCCGGTCCATTCCCGACGTGCATCTGCGCGACGCGCTGGACCTCGTCTCCAAGCGCCACCCCGCGCTCATCCGCAAGTTCGGCGGCCACGCCATGGCGGCGGGGCTGACGCTGGGCAAAGACGACTTCGCTGCCTTCGTGCCGGCCTTCGACGACGCCGTGCGCGAACTGACCGGACGCTCCACGTTCGAGCCCGTCCTCGAAACCGACGGCTCGCTGGAATCCGGCTACGCCAATGCCGACGTGGCGGGCATGCTGCAGCAGCAGGTCTGGGGCGCCGGCTTCGCGGCCCCGCTGTTCCTGGACGAGTTCACCGTCCGCAACCAGCGGCTGGTGGGCGAGAAACACCTGAAGCTGTCGCTGGAGCGCGGCGGCCAGCGCTTCGACGCCATCTGGTTCGGCCACGACCAGTCGCTGCCCGCGCAGATCCAGGCGGCCTACCGGCTGGAGCAGAACGTCTGGAACGGCATGGTGTCTGCGCAGCTCGTCATCGAATACGCGGGCTGAGCCCGGGCGCCTCGCGCATGCGCATCGGGCCGCCTCCCGGCGGCGATGCAGGCTCATCTTCGCTGGCATGGCGCGCCAGCGCGCGCTTGCGTCACTTGTTGACCAGCCGCGCGGGCTGGGCCAGCGCCACCAGCGCGCCGACCACCAGGCAGACGGACAGCAGGTACAGGCCCGTGTTGGTGGAGCCCGTGAGGTCCTTGAGCCAGCCGACCAGGTAGGGGCTGACGAACCCCGCCAGGTTGCCCACCGAGTTGATGAGGGCGATCCCGGCGGCGGCGGCGGTGCCGCTCAGCAGGGCCGTGGGCAGGCTCCAGAAAAGCGGCAGCACGGTGCAGATGCCGATGTTGGCCACGGTCAGCGCCAGCATGGCCAGGGTGGTGTTGCCGCTCCAGACCGCCGAGGCCAGCAGGCCGATGGCGCCGCAGACGGCCGGCAGCGCCACGAGCAGCGCCGCTCGCGGCTGCGGTCGGAACTGCGGGCGATCAGCACCATGCCGATGACGGCGAACAGGTTGGGCACGGCCGTCAGCAGGCCGATCACCAGCGGGCTCTGCACGCCGGTGTTCTTGATGAGCGTCGGCATCCAGAAGCCCACGCCGTACAGGCCCATCACGAAAGAAAAATAGATGAGCGCCATGGCCCACACGCGCGGGCGCGTCAGGGCCGCGCGCAGCGGCGGATCTTCCTTGGTCTGGTCCTCGGCCGCGATGTTGCGGATGAGCACGGCCTTTTCGGAGGCGGTGAGCCATTTGGCCTTCTGGATGCGGTCGTCGAGATACAGCAGCACCACCACCCCGATGATCACCGACGGGATGCCCTCCAGCAGGAACAGCCACTGCCAGCCGGAAAGACCGTGCTGGCCGTGGAACGTGCTCATGATCCAGCCGGAGATCGGCCCGCCGATCAGGCCGGACATGGGCACGGCGGTCATGAAGAAGGTGGTGATGCGTCCGCGCCGGGCGGCCGGATACCAGTACGTGAGGTAGAGGATGATGCCGGGGAAGAAGCCGGCCTCCGCCGCGCCGAGCAGGAAGCGCAGCACATAGAACATGTGCTCGCTGCTCACGAACATCATGCATGCGGAGATGATGCCCCAGGTGATCATGATGCGCGCGATCCACACCCGCGCGCCCACCTTGTGCAGGATGATGTTGCTGGGAATCTCGAAGATGAAATACCCGATGAAGAAAATGCCTGCGCCCAGCCCGTAGACCGTGTCGCTGAATTGCAGCTCCTGGAGCATCTGCAGCTTGGCGAACCCCACGTTCACCCGGTCCAGGTACGCCACCACGTAGCAGACCACCAGCAGCGGCACCAGCCGCCACCCCACCTTGCGGTAGATCCGGTCTTCCTCGGACGCCGGGATCGCCGGCGCGACCCCAGGGGTCATCGTGTTTTCCATCAGTGTCTCCATTCCTCTGTCGGGATAATGCCGGCGGGTCGCCGGGCCCTGGTCGGTCCCCCTCTCTTGGAGGGATGCCGGGCCTGCGTAGGCTAGAGCGGGAAAGTTGACAAAAAACTGAACAGCGCAACCGGCCATTGCCATGCGCCCGCCGGCCGGGTTCCGTCCCCGCCCGCGGGGGGCCGCCGCGGGAGGAGTCCATCCACGCTAAAATGCCAGGTTTCGTACAAAAGACACTCTCAGGACAGGATCATCATGGAAGCCGAACGTCAGAACCAGCTCGCCGCCCGCCTCGCCGACTATGCGGAGCGCGAACAGGCTCTACGGAGGTATCTTTGACTACGATGCCAAAGCCGAACGCCTGCAGGTCGTGAACGCGGAGCTCGAAGACCCCGCCGTCTGGAACGACCCCAAGCACGCCCAGGACCTGGGCCGTGAGAAGAAATCCCTGGAAGACGTGGTGGAGACGCTGCGCCTGCTGGGCACGGGCGTCGCCGACTCCCTGGAGCTCTTTGAACTGGCCGCCGCCGACGGCGACGATGCCACGCTCGCCGCCATCGAGCAGGACGCCGACGGCTACCAGCAAAAGCTGGAAGCCCTCGAATTCCGCCGCATGTTCTCCAACCCCGCCGATCCGCTGAACTGCTTCCTGGACATCCAGGCCGGCGCGGGCGGCACGGAAGCCCAGGACTGGGCCTCGATGCTGCTGCGCCAGTATCTGAAGTACGCGGAGCGCAAGGGCTTCAAGGCCGAAGTGCTGGAAGAGTCCGAGGGCGAAGTGGCGGGCATCAAGTCGGCCACCATCAAGCTCGAGGGCGACTACGCCTTCGGCTATCTGCGCACCGAAACCGGCGTGCACCGCCTGGTCCGCAAGAGCCCGTTCGACTCCTCCGGCGGCCGCCACACCTCGTTTGCCAGCGTGTTCGTCTACCCCGAGGTGGACGACTCCTTCGAGATCGAGATCAACCCGGCCGATCTGCGCGTGGACACCTACCGCGCCAGCGGCGCGGGCGGCCAGCACATCAACAAGACCGACTCCGCCGTGCGCATCACCCACATGCCCACGGGCATCGTGGTGCAGTGCCAGAACGACCGCTCGCAGCACCGCAACCGCGCCGAAGCGATGCAGATGCTGAAATCCCGGCTCTACGAGCTCGAGATGCGCAACCGCATGGCCGAGCAGCAGAAGCTGGAAGATTCCAAGACCGACGTGGGCTGGGGTCACCAGATCCGCTCCTACGTGCTGGACCAGAGCCGCATCAAGGACCTGCGCACCAACGTCGAAATCTCCAACACCCAGAAAGTGCTGGACGGCGACCTGGACCCCTTCATCCAGGCCAGCCTCAAGCAGGGCGTCTGAGTTCCGCGCTTTTTCCTCTCACCCACACCAGAGGTTCATGAGCATGACCGACACCATTGCCATCCTCACGGGCGCTTCGCGCGGCATCGGCGCCGCCATGGCGCGCGGCCTGGCCAGGCCGGGCACGCGCCTCTTCACGCTGGCGCGCCGCGACGATCCGTCGCTGGCCGAGCACGCGCGCGCCCAGGGCGCGCAGCTCGAACAGATCTCCGTGGACCTCTCCGACCTGCAAGCGGCTTCGCGGGCGGCCGAGCGCATCGCCTCGGCGCTGCCGCGCGACGCGCGCCGCTACCTGCTCATCAACAACGCGGGCACGGTCCAGCCCGTGGCCAGCGGGGCTGAGCTCGTCGACGGCGCGGCCATCGCCGCGGCGTTCAACCTGAACGTCTCGGCCGTGATGCTGCTCACCGCGCGCTTCCTGGCCGCGGTGTCGGGGCTGGACGCCGACCGCCGCATCCTGAACATCTCCTCCGGCGCCGGGCGCAATCCCAATGCCGGCTGGGGCGTGTACTGCGCCACCAAGGCCGCGCTCGACATGTACACGCGCGTCGTCAAGCAGGAGCAAGGCCCCCATGGCGCGCGCATCGTGGCGCTGGCGCCGGGCATTGTCGACACCGACATGCAGGCCGCCATCCGCGCCAGCGATCCCGAGAGCTTCCCCGCGCTGGACAAGTTCCGGGACTTCCACGCCAGCGGCAAGCTGGCCGCGCCCGCCAGCGTGGCCGCGCGCATTCTCGCCTACCTGGACCGCGACGATTTCGGCGCCACCGAAATCGACGACATCCGCAATTACGACTGATTCTTCCCCGCCATGACCGACCACTCGCCCGCCCCGGCAGCCGCCCAGGATGAAAACCGCTTGATCGCCGAACGGCGCGCCAAGCTGGCCAGACTGCGCGAAACCGGGGTTGCGTACCCCAACGACTTTACCCCCGACGCCCGCGCCGCCGAACTGCACGACAAATACGACGACCAGGACCAGCAAGCCCTGGCCGCCTCGCCCGTGCCCGTAAAGGTGGCCGGCCGCATGATGCTCAAGCGCGTCATGGGCAAAGCCAGCTTCGCCACGCTGCAGGACGCGAGCGGCCGCATCCAGATCTACCTGGACCGCGGGGCGCTCGGCGATGAAACCTACGCCGCCTTCAAGCAATGGGACATCGGCGACATCATCGCGGTCGAGGGAACCGTCTTCAAGACCAACAAGGGCGAACTCTCGGTGCACGCCTCGCAGGCCCGCCTGCTGTCGAAGTCGCTGCGCCCGCTGCCCGACAAGTTCCACGGCGTGGCCGACCAGGAACTGCGCTACCGCCAGCGCTATGTCGACCTCATCATGACCGACGCCACGCGCCGCACCTTCGAGGCGCGCAGCAAGGCTGTGGGCAGCATCCGCCAGTTCATGCTGAACGCCGGCTTCCTGGAAGTCGAGACGCCCATGCTGCACCCCATTCCGGGCGGCGCGGCGGCCAAGCCTTTCGTCACGCACCACAATGCGCTGGACATGGAAATGTTCCTGCGCATCGCGCCCGAGCTGTACCTCAAGCGCCTGATCGTGGGCGGGTTCGAGCGCGTGTTCGAGGTGAACCGCAACTTCCGCAACGAAGGCGTGAGCCCGCGGCACAATCCCGAATTCACCATGATGGAGTTCTATGCGGCCTACGTGGACTACCGCTGGCTGATGGACTTCACCGAGGAGCTGATCCGCCAGGCCGCCATCTCGGCCACCGGCAGCGCGGTGCTCACCTACCAGGGGCGCGAGCTGGACCTGTCCCAGCCCTTCGACCGCCTCACGATCTGCGAAGCCATCCTCAAGTACGCCCCCGGCTACACCCAGCAGCAGCTCGACGACGCGGCCTTCCTGCGCGCCGAACTGAAAAAGCTGGGCGCCGAGATCGACGGCCCGGTGCTATCACGCGCCGGCCTGGGCGCGCTGCAGCTCGCGCTCTTCGAGGAAACCGCGGAGGCCAAGCTCTGGAACCCCACCTACATCATCGACTACCCGGTGGAAGTCTCGCCGCTGGCCCGCGCCTCCGACGCCCGCCCCGGCATCACCGAGCGTTTCGAGCTTTTCATGACCGGCCGTGAAATCGCCAACGGCTTTTCCGAACTGAACGACCCCGAGGACCAGGCCGCGCGCTTTCGCGCCCAGGTCGAGGCCAAGGACGCCGGCGACGAAGAAGCCATGTACTACGACGCCGACTACATCCGCGCCCTGGAATACGGCATGCCTCCCACCGGCGGCTGCGGCATCGGCATCGACCGCCTGGTCATGCTGCTGACCGACAGCCCCAGCATCCGCGACGTGATTCTCTTCCCGCACCTGCGCCGCGAAGACTGACGGAAGAACGGCGTCATGATCTTCAAGATCCTGATGCTCCTGCTGGTCGTGGCGGGGCTGGTCTACTGGATCAGGCAGCCCCTCGGCGTCCAGGATGCCGCTTCCCGCGGGTCGGCGCGGCCGCGCGACCGCCTTCGTCGCCCTGTGTCGTGGCCGCCGCGATCGCCACCGTGGCATCCCTGCTCTGCGTCGTGCTGTGGATGGGCAGCGTGGCGGGTGGCGTCACCGGCGGCGGCTATCGCGGCGAAGCGGACTTCCTGCTGCCCGTGGCCGGCTCCCTGCTCGCCCTGGCCGTCGCCTGCGCCGTGGGCGCCTTCCTCAAGCGGCGCGGCTGATCCC
>NZ_LHSJ01000013.1:0-10996 GCF_001270295.1 Achromobacter sp. DMS1
CCGGTCAGGGTCCCGCGGGGCCGGCGACGACGCCGCGCCGGGGCTGCGCGCCCAGCCCGCGCGGGGACGGCCGCCTCCGGTCCGCGCGCCCTGTCGCCGCTCGTGCAGAGCAGCGTGCGCATCAGCTCCGCCTGTTTCGCATGCGGCGTCAGCAGCGCATCCGCCAGCCCGGGCCGCAGCCGCATTTCCGGCCGTAGGGCAGCAGGCCGGGGCCGGACGCCACCCTGACCATGCCGGATGCCGCCAGCGGGCCGGCCAGCGCCAGCGCGATGCGGGCGTCGTCTTCATCCAGCGCCAGGAGGCGCGCGAGCAACACGCATAGCGCCTGATCGCCGAATCCGCCCAGCGCGCCCAGCACCGGCCTCAGTACGGCGCTGGTTTCGTACAGCACGGCAAACAGCAGGATCCGCCGCGCGGCCGTGTCCAGGCCGATTGCGTTGGCCAGCCATTCCAGGTTGCGCGCAAGCGGCAATCCCGGCGCGCCCGGCCCCGGCGCTCCCAACTGCGCAGCCTCGCGCGCCGCCGCCGACCGCGCTTCGCGCATGTCTCCGTCTTCCGCGATGCCACAGCGCCTCGCGCACGCGCTCCCATTCCCGCGGCGCCAGCCTGCTGGCCGCCGCCGCAAAGCCCCGCATGCCCGCCAGCAGTTCCAGCGTCCAGTAGCGCACCAGCGGCAGATATGGGTCCAACATCATGCCCTCCTCGACAATGCGACAGGCGCATTCTGGAGAGGCATTCGGACAAATCCTGGCGCAATGTCGGACGAAATAGGCATGTGAGAGAATCCCGCTGGCTTCGCGGCCCGGCGAATGCCCATCCGGAGAACATGCGCGTATGGCTCGGATCTACCCCGACGATATCTTTCACGGCCCCCTCTGCGGCATGCCGGCCGGACTGCAGCGCGAACTCGACATCCTGCAGCGCCTGCGCGACACGCTGCCCGACGCCTACAGCCTTTTTCACAGCGTGGAATGGCGCTCCGTCTACCAGGGCCGCGACGCCGAAGGCGAAGTGGATATCGTCGCCATGAACCAGGCGGGCGACCTGTTGTTGCTGGAGATCAAGGCAGGCCCCATCGAGGAGGCCGCGGACGGCCTCTACAAGCAATACGGCGCGCATCGCAAGAACATCGGTCGCCAGTGCCGCCGCCAGCATGCCGCGCTGCTGGCGCGGATACGCGAGCTCGACCGGCCGCCCCGCATCGGCCACGTGCTCCTGCTGCCCGACTATCGCATGCTCGGCGCGGGCAGCGCCGCATATCCGCGCGAGCGCATCATCGACGCCGCGGATTTTCCCGACCTGGCGGCGCGGTTGTGCGCCGTCCTGCCGCAGGGCGAACCGAGCGGAAACAGCGCCCGGGTCCGGGCATTTCTGCTCAACTGGTTCCAGGTGGCTCCCGCCCTGGACGTGCTGCGCGACCAGCTATCGAACGTCACGCAACGCCTCGGCAGCGGACTGGCCGCCTGGGCCACGCGAGTCGACGCTCCCAGCCGCGTCCTGCGCATACAGGCGACGGCCGGTTCCGGCAAGACTCAGCTTGCCCTGCGGCTGCTGCACGACGCCGCGGACCAGGGCCAGCGCGCCCTGTATGCGTGCTTCAACCGGTCGCTCTCCGAACAGATCGGCCGGCTGGCTCCGCCACGAGCAACAGTCTCCACCTTTCACGAACTGGCGGTCGATCATTTCCGGCGCGCGCGGGGCGCGCTGGATTTCTCGGCGCCGGACGCATTGCGGCAAGCCGCGCAGCGCTACTGCGAAGATTCGGCATCGTTCGAGCCGCAGCACGATGTGCTCATCATCGACGAAGGGCAAGACTTCGATCCGCACTGGACGGTTGCCCTGCGTCGCCTGCTGCGGGAGGAAGGACGCTTCTATTTTCTGGAAGACGAAGACCAGCGTCTCTATGAGCACCCGCCCTGCGACATTCCAGAAGCCGTGGTATTGCACTGCCCGGACAATTTCCGCAGCCCGACTTCCATTGTGGACAGCATCAACGTGCTGCGGCTCACGCCCCGGCCCATCCGCGCCCTGGGGGCGTATGCAGGCCGCGAGCCGGCCATGTCGGCCTATGACGACGAGGACCAGATGCTGCTGCGGACCGCGCAGGCGGTGCGCGGCTACCTGGACGAGGGTTACGCGCCGGGCGACATCGTGATCCTCAGCTACCGCGGCCTGGCGCGTTCGCACCTGCTGGGGCAGGCCGAGCTTTGCGGCCATGGGCTCAGACGCTTCGCCGGATACGATGCCGCAGGCGCTTCCCTGTGGACCGAGGGCGCCATCCTGGCGGATACGCTCTTTCGCTACAAGGGCCAGTCCTGCCCGGTCGTGGTGCTCACGGAGGTGTCCTTCACCGAACTCGGCGAGCGGGAACGGCGCCGGCTGTTCGTCGGTCTTACGCGGGCGCGCATGGCCGCCACGGTCGTCATGGACCGCCAGGCCGAGGCGGCGCTCGGCCGCGCCCTGCAGGATTAACGCCCGTTGGCGCCGGAAGGCGTCTTGTGCGGGCCCCGAGCCCCGCCGGCGCCCCCCGTCTCTCCCAGTTCGGCCACCCAGCACAGCGTATTGACCAGCGCCATCTGCTCGGGCGTGCGGCAGCGCACCGACAGCAACGCCGGACTGGCGACGAGCACGGCGAGCGATTTGGCGCGCGAGATCGCCACGTTAAGGCGATTGCGGCTGAAAAGAAACTCCATGTCGCGCGGCATGGTGGCGCCGCTGGAGGTCGCCATGGAAATGATGACCACCTGGGCTTCCTGCCCCTGGAACTTGTCGACGGTGCCCACCCGCGCGTCCGGCGGCAGCGCCGCCTTGAGCGCGTTGACCTGCACGTTGTAGGGCGCCACCACCAGCACATCGTCCGCGCCCAGGCGCACGGCACGGCCCGCGCCGTCGTCGTAATGCTGCGCGCGCAGGCTGGCGTACAGGGCCGCCACGCGCCGCGCCTCTTCCGGACTGGACTGCGCATTGCCCTCATGCGGCACGGGCACATACACGATGCCGCTTTCGCGCAGCGCCGGATCGGCTCCGGCCGACAGCGCCAGCCGCTGCGACCGCGTGGCCTCGGCCGCGCGCAGCCTGCCGTCATAGATGGCGCTGGAAACAAAGCCGCAAATGGCCGGATGCATGCGGTAGGAGGTGTCGAGGAAAATGCCGCGGTCGGGCGCGATCGTGGCCTCGCCGTCCAACAGGTACTCCAGGGTGGACTGTCCCGAACGGCCGGGGTGGCATCCCTGCGTGGGCTGCCCGAGCTGCATCTGGTCGCCCAGCAGAATGATGTTGCGCGCGCACAGCCCCACCGCCACCAGATTGGCCAGGCTGACCTGCCCCGCCTCGTCCACGAACAGGTAATCGAAACGGCCCTCCATTTCCGGGCGGCTGAACAGCCAGGCCGTGCCCGCCACCAACTGGTGCCGCGCGGGATCGATTTTCTTGTTGTCGAACACGTCTTCGATGCAGTCCCCGCCCAGACAGGTATCGTCGCCCGGCGCGCCGGACTTCTTGGCCCCCGCGAACACGAACCCCTGCTCGCGGGCGGCTTTCTCCACGCCAGCCAGCAGGTTGTTGATGGCGTGATGGCTGTTGGAGGTGACGGCCACGCGCTTGCCCTGCCGCAGCAGATGCACCAGCAGGCGCGATCCGATGTAGGTCTTGCCCGCGCCCGGCGGCCCCTGCACGAAGAGCGCGCTTTCGTCGAGCGCGGCGACCAGCGTCACCGCCTGTTCGAGCAAGGGGCGGCCCGGATCGATCAGGGGCCGGCCCGGTTCCACGCCGTGCAGGCGCGGCGCTTCCCGGCGCAGCAGCGCGTCCACCGCGCGAAAGCGCGTGGGCGCGCGTGCGGCCGGCTCCAGCAGCGCGTCGGCGTAGCGGAACACGGCGTCGGCGAGCACTTTATTGTTGATGGGCTGGTCCGGCCCTGCCGCCAGCCGCGGCGGCGGCGGCTCGGGCTTCGCCCACGTGAAAGACAGCGTACAGGCGCGCGGGTCGATCTCCAGCTTGTTCAGCTTCTGTCCGCCACGGATCTCCCGGCAGGACGCGCCCGTGCGCAGCTTGGTTTCCTGAGGCGGGTAGCGGTAGGTGTAGCGCAGCGAACGCCCTTCCTTGAGCAGGGGCGCATCGTGGTCGCGCACCAATCCGCCCAGGCACTCGCTGTCTTCGACCAGCTCCGCGTCGCTGGCCTCGGCGCGCGCGAAATACGCCCACCATTCCGGCTTCTGCTCGCGCCGGTGAAAATCCAGCAACTGAAAGACCAGCGCGCGATGCGCCTGGTCCGCCGTCCAGGCCGGCTCCTCGTCGGGCAGGCCGTCCAGCAGCGGCTCGCGGTAGCGGTCCAGCCGCGCCTCGGCCTCGGTCTTCGCGCCCGCCTCGAAGCGCGCCGCCTCGATGTCCTGCTGGCCGCGGTCGTTCGCCCAGGCCAGGTCCTGCGGCCGGATCTGCCGCAGCCACTCGCGCAATTGCCAGGTGGACACCACGTCGTCGCGGTTGTAGTCTTCAATGGCCTGCAGCAGCCGCTCGTCGCGCTCCGCGCGCCAGCGCTCGTAGAACACGATGCTGGCGCCCGCGTTGGTCACGCCGCCCTCGCGCCGGGGCCGATAGAAATGCTCGATGGACTTGATGGAATAGCTCGGCTCGGACACGCGCAGCGCCTCGCGCACCACCTGGTACAGGTCCACCAGCTTGTGCATGCGCAGCAGGCTGTCCACCTCGGCCTCGCGCGTGCCGTGCACCGACATCAGCCGCTTGATGGCCGTCTCTTCGTAAGGCGCGTAATGGTAGATGTGCGCATCCGGGTAGCGGCGCAGCCTCTCGACCACGAAATCCATGAAGCGCTCGAACGCCGCCTTTTCTTCGCGGCGGTTGTGCGCCCAGAACGGGTGGAACGCCTCCCGGCCGCCATCGCGCACATAGACGCCGAACAGGTATTCCAGGCCGCCGTCTTCCAGCGGATCGCCTTCCATGTCGAAGAACATGTCGCCCTCGTCGGGCCGCGGCATGCGCTCGAATCCCCGCAGCCCCGGCTCCGGCCCGCGCGGGATCAGTTCGTAGTAACGCCCGCCCTCCTCGCGGGCGCGCAACTGCAGCGCCGCCTGCGCGCGCAGCCGCTGCAGCGTCGTTCCCTCGAGCAGCGGCACGGCGCGCCCGGCGCCAGAGGCCCAGCTGCGCCAGCGTGCCGATGCCGCCCGCCTGCAGCTTGCGGATCTGCTGGCCGGTAATGTTGGCCACCTGCGAAAGATGGTCGTCGGCCTGCCACTGCTCGTCGCAGAGCGCGCTCCAGCGGCATTGCGCGCATTTCTCGCAGGGCTCGGGATAGGTCTGCGCGCCCTTCGCGCCGACAAAGGCCTCGAAGCCCGCCAGCACGCGCCGGAAATAATGCGCGTAGTCGGACACGGCAAAGCGCTGTTCGACGCCGTTGCCCAGCACCACGCTCATGTGCCTCGGTTCGGCGCCTTGCGCCAGTCCCAGCAGCCAGGAATAGAAGGCGAGCTGCACCACGAATTTCGCGCGCGGGCTGCGCGCGAGCTTGGTGTCGGCCGCCTCGTAACCATGGCCGCCCAGCGCCGAGGGCCGCGCCACCCTGAGCAGGAAATCCGCATGGCCCACATAGCTGCCGTGGCGGAACGCCGCCTGGTAGATCGCCTCCGCGCCCTCCCGCATGGCGGCCTCGGTGCGGCGCAGCCGCGCCTCGAGACTGTCGCCCGCCTCGCTCACGTCCACGATGCGCAAGCCCTGGACACGCAGCTTCTCCAGATAGGCCCGTTCGTGCTCCAGCCCCTTGGCCTGGACGAGCGCGAGCGGCTCGTCTTCCTGCGCCAACGGCAGCGGCGTCTCCAGGTGCCGCAAGTCGAGCGAGGTCAGGTGCCCGCACTCCAGGAAATTGACGATGTCGGAGGCGGAATAGAGAATCTGGTGGCCGAGTTTCTGCATACGGCGGATGTTACCGCCGCATTCGGACAATATCCGGTCGAATCCGGCGAGTGCGGCCGGCGGCCCGGGCTCACCGGGCCGGGCCGCCCCGGCTGAACACCACATAGCCGGCGACCGCCAGCATCGCCGCGCCCAGCGCCCCTTCCTGGACGCGCAGGAACCACGGATTGCGGCCCAGCCAGCCACGGATGCGCGAAGCGCCGTAGGCGAAGCCCGCGCCGGTGGCCAGCCCCATGGTCTTGGAAAACACGGCCAGCGCCAGCATCTGCAGCCATACCGGCCCTTGCGCGGGGTCCGTGAACTGCGGCAGGAACGCCACCAGGAATATGAAGACCTTGGGATTGAGCAGGTTGGTCATGACGGATGGCCCTGGCCGACCAGTACGCGAGCGCGGCCACCAGCCCCGTGGGGTTGTAGCCCAGCCCTTGCGGAAAGGCCGAGGCCCCCAGCACGAAGACGTTGTGCACGTCCCAGCACTGCAGATAGCGGTTGACCACACTGGTGCGCGGATCGACGCCCATGATGGCGCCGCCGTTCAAGTGGGTGGTCTGGTAGCTGGAGGTGTCGAAACGGGCGCCTTCCTGCTTGCCCGACACGCCGATGGCCTTGCCCCCCATGGCGCGCGCGATGGCGGCCATTTTCTCCTGCATGAACAGGTTCATCTTGATGTCGTTGGGCTGCCAGTCGAAGGTCATGCGCAGCAGCGGATCGCCACAGGCGTCCTTGTAGGTGGGGTCCAGGCTGAGGTAGTTGGCCCGGTAGCTCTGGTGCGCGCCGTGCGCGTCCATGGAGACGTGGTGCTCGTAGTAGTCGGCCATGGCTTTCTTCCAGCCGCTGCCCCAGCCGGGCGTGCCGGGCGGCGCGACCGAGGCGGAGATCGGCTTGGTGCCTGCTTGGTTGACCCAGAACGGCGAACCGCCGACAAAGCCTGCCGGCCCGTGGTCGAAGTTGTCGGCGTTGAAATCATCGACCGCGATGCCGTTGCCGCCCGCGCCCATGAAGGGATTGGTGTAGTGCTGGTCCTTGCCGAAGAAGACCTTGATGGTGGCCATGTTCTGGTAGGCGAAATTGCGGCCCACCACGCCGGTGCCGGTGTCCGGGTCGTAGGGCTTGCCCACGCCGGACAGCAGCAGCATGCGCACGTTGTTGAACTGGAACATGCACACCGCCACGATGTCGGCGGGCTGCACCACTTCCTGCCCGGCCGCGTCCACGTAGGTCACGCCGGTGGCGGTCTTGCCGTCGGGCGCCAGGTTGATGCGCCGGACCTGGCAATGGGTGCGCAGCTCGAAGCGCGGCTCCAGCCGCAGCGCGGGCAGGATGTTCACGTTGGGCGATGCCTTGGAATACATATAACAGGCATAGCCGCTACAGAAACCGCAGAAATTGCAGGGCCCCATCTGCGCGCCGTAGGGGTTGGTGTAGGGGCCCGAGGTATTGGCCGAAGGCATGTTGTAGGGGTGGTAGCCCACCGCTTCGGCCGCCTTGCCGAACAGCATGGCCGACACCGAGTTCTTCTGCGCCGGCAGCGGAAAGTCGCTGGAGCGGTCGGGCGCGAAAGGATTGCCGCCCTTGCCTTCGCCCACCTTTTTGCCGTTGACGGTCCAGGCCGTGCCCGACGTGCCGAAGACTTTCTCGGCGAAATCGAAGTGAGGCTCCAACTCTTCGTACGTGGCGCCGAAGTCCTGGATGGTCATGCCTTCGGGGATGAAGTCCTTGCCGTAGCGTTCTTCGTAGTGGCTGCGCATGCGCAGCTCCATGGGGTCGACCCGGAAGTGCACGCCGGACCAGTGCAGGCCGGCTCCGCCCACGCCGTTGCCCGGCAGGAAGGCCCCGAGCTGGCGGTTGGGCAGGGCGGTGTCCTTGCTGGTGTGGCGGATGGTCACGGTTTCCTTGGATACGTCCACGAACAGCTTCTTGCGCGAGTTGTACGTGAGTTCGTCCATGGTCTGCGGGTAGACGCCGTCGGGATAGGTGTCGCGCATGGGGCCGCGCTCCAGCGCCACCACCGACAGGCCGGCCTCGGTGAGTTCCTTGGCCATGATGGCGCCCGTCCAGCCGAAGCCCAGCACCACCACGTCGGTCTTTTTCAGGGTCGTGGCCATGGGCTATCCTCTTGCGCCGCGTATGGAAACCGGGGGTTGGGGGTACTTCTCGTCGCGCTCGATCCAGTCCATGAAGTCGGCGCGCGCGCCGGGAAAATTGATGAGCTTCCAACCCGCCATGCCTTTGTTGCCGCCGTGCATGGGATCGCTGAAAAAGCCCTCCCGCGTGTTGGTCCAGAGCATGGAGAAGAACGTGGACGAGGGCAGGTGCTCGAAACCGTCTATGCCTTTTTCCATGGCGGCCAGCGCCTGGTCCTGCTCTTGCGGACCCAGTTCGGCAAATGCCTTGCCCAGCTTCCGGGCGCACCACCGGTCGGCCGCCGCGATGCCCAGGCGATACACCTCGCGGGGACTGAGCTTGAGCTGATAGCCCATTTCTCTGGGCGCATCGGGCGCGAAGGGGCCTTGCATGTACCACAGGCCGCCGGCCGCGTATGCGGTTCCCATCTGGCGGTCGATGAACTCGGGCACGCCCGCTTCCAGCGCGCCCGGGCCCAGTTCGTCCTTGGGGATCAGGCGGGCCGCCGCGGCCTGGAGAAAGCGGTATTCCTCGGTGGTGAAGAACCGGGGCTGGTATTTGGCGGCATTGGCCAGGGAGGGATCCACCGCCGGTCCGGGAACTTCGGGCAGGGGGGCGGGGACTGGCGCTGCGAGGGCGCCGCCCGAGGCGGCCAGCGCCGTGGCGGGGATGAGCGGAAGCGACTTTCTGAAAAAGGCGCGGCGCCCCGGGTTACCTATGCTGTCATTGTCATTCATGGCGGAGATGGCGCAAGACAGACACTCATTCCGCTGCTGCGGAATCAGCGACAGGACCGCTTCACTATATACCACCCGGCCCGCAGCGCAATGCGTTATGGCCCGCGCGGGCCGTGCCGGCGGTCCGTTCTTTGTTGCGTTGCCGCCACCTCATGCATCTTTGGCGATGCGCGCCGGGCGCATCGCCAGGGCGCTATTCCGGCTTGATTCCCGCCGCCTTGATTACGCCCGCATTGCGTTCGAGTTCCTGCTTCACGCGGGCGCGGAACGCCTGCGCGTCGGCATAGAAGGGATCGAAGCCCAGATCGCGCATCTTCTGCGGCGTATCCGCGTCGGCCAGCATGGCCTTCACTTCCCGCGACAGGCGTTCGACGACGGGGGCGGGCGTGCCGCGCGGCGCGGCGATGCCGTACCACGTGATGAAGTCATAGCCCGCGACGCCGGACTCCATGACGGTGGGCACTTGCGGCAGCAGCCGGGCGCGTTCGGCGCCCGTGACGGCAAGCGCGCGGACTTTGTCCGCGCGGATCTGCGGCAAGGCCGCGACCAGGGTGTCGATGGACAGCGGGATCTGGTTGCCGATCAGGTCCGTCATGGCCGGCGCGCTGCCGCGATAGGGCACGTGCAGCAGTTTCGCGCCCGTGCGCTGCGCCAGGAATTCGCCGGCCAGGTGGGGCGTGGACGCCGTGCCGAAAGAGCCGAAGCTCAACGGCCCGGCGGCGGACTGCTTGACGATGTCCGCTACGTTGGACAGGCCGGTCTGCGGGTTGGTGAGGATCACGAACGGCGCGCTGCCCGCGATGGCGACGTATTCATAGCTCTTGATCGGGTCATAGCCCAGATTGGGGTAGAGCAGCGAATTGGTGGTGAAGGTGGGCGCGTATGATGAGCAGCGTGTAGCCGTCGGGCGCCGCGCGCGCCACGGCCGCAGCGCCGATGCCGGTATTGGCTCCCGGGCGGTTCTCCACGACCACGCTCTGGCCCAGCCGGTCGCCCAGTTTGGCGGCGAACAGGCGCGCCAGCACGTCGGTGGAGCCGCCGGGCGGAAAGGGCCACGATGAGCATGACGGGCTTTGCCGGCCAGCCGGACTGGGCGTGGCCGTGCGCGGGCGCATGGCCACGGCTGCCATGGCGGCGAGGGCCAGGCGTTGGAAAAATCTGCGCAACATTGGACTGCTCTCCCCTTGAGAAGCGGAGCCGGGCTCCGCGTGTGGAAATCTTCGCCGGCGGTGCGGCGCTCAGGCCATGCCCGCGGGCGCCCTGCGCCAGCATTCCGTGGCCTGCTCGAAGGCGTGCGCCAGGCGCAGTACGCCCAGCTCATCGCGATAGCGGCCCACGATCTGGATGCCCACGGGCAGCCCGTCGGGCGTGAAGCCGCATGGCACCGAGATCGCCGGATGCCCGGTCAGCGAGAGGTAATAGCCGGAGCGCATCCAGTCGATGTAGTTCCCCATGGGCACGCCATCGATCTCGCGCACATAGGGTTCGTCGACCGGGAAGGGGGCAACCTGGCTGACCGCGCCGACGAGATAGTCGTGGTCCTGCATGAAGGCATGCATGCGAGCGAAGAGCGCCGCGCGGTCGCGCTCGGCCTGCGCGAGCGCGGCGCCCGATTGCTGCAGGCCCAGCTCGATGTTCCAGACGACGGTGTCTTTCATGCGCGCGCGCTCGCGCGCCAGGGCCTGGCCCTGCGTGGTGGCGAAAGCCAGCCCGCGCAAGGCGTGGAAGGCGCTGTCGGCGCCGGTGAAATCGGGGCAGGCCTCGACAATCTCGCAGCCCAGCGAGGCGAAGACCCCCAATCGGCCGTCGAGCACCTGGCGCACGCGCGGTTCGGTGGGCAGGCCGCCCCAGTCGGGGGCGTAGGCCACGCGCGTGCCGGCGAAATCGCGTTCCAGCGCGCCCAGAAAGCGTGCCGGGTCCTGGTCGATGGAAAGCGGATCTCGCGCATCGGGGCCGGCCATCGCGGCGAGATACAGGGCGGCGTCGGCAACGGTGCGGGCCATGGGCCCGGCGACCGTCAGCGTGTTGTAGGCGGCCGCATTGGGCCACAGGGGCACGCGGCCCGGCGAGGGGCGCAGGCCCACGACGTTGCAGAAGCTGCCGGATTGCGCAGCGAGCCGCCCATGTCGGTGCCGTCGGCCAGGGGCAGCAGCGGCCAGGCCAGCGCGGCGGCCGCGCCGCCCGCTGCGTGCCGCCCGCGGTGCGGGAAGGAT
>NZ_LHSJ01000013.1:11172-42205 GCF_001270295.1 Achromobacter sp. DMS1
CCAGACGGGGCCGCAGCCCATGATCTCCGCTGCGCCGCATGCGCCCCCGCCCGCCAACGACGGGGCCACTTCCAGCGACCCGCTGGTGCGCGGCGCCTACCTGGCGCGCATGGGAGACTGCGTGGCCTGCCACACCGCCCCGGGCGGCAAGCCTTACGCGGGCGGCCTGCCGATGGCCTCGCCCATCGGCACGCTGTACTCCACCAACATCACGCCCGACGCCAAGACCGGCATCGGCGGCTACAGCTTCGAAGACTTCGACCGGGCCGTGCGCGAGGGCGTATCGCGCGACCGGGGCAGCCTCTACCCCGCCATGCCCTACCCGTCCTATGCCCGGCTGAGCGAGCAGGACATGCGCGACCTGTACGCCTACTTCATGAAAGGCGTCGCACCGGTGGAGCATGCGGTGCCCGACAACGACATCCCGTGGCCGCTTTCCATGCGCTGGCCGCTGGCCGTCTGGCGCATGCTGTTCGCGCCCGACGCCGACGAGGTCCAGGCCAAGGCCGACGCCGTCTCGCCGCAGGCCGACCCCAAGCTGCGCGGCGCCTACCTGGTCGAGGGCCTGGGACACTGCGGCTCGTGCCATACGCCGCGCGCCTTCACCATGCAGGAAAAGGCCCTCACCGACAGCGACCCCGTCTACCTGAGCGGCGGCGACGCCCCCATCGACGGCTGGATCGCCAAGAGCCTGCGCGGCGAAGCCGCCGACGGCCTGGGCCGCTGGTCGGAACAGGACATCGTCGATCTGCTGAAGACCGGGCGCAACAACCAGACCGCCGTCTTCGGCGGCATGAGCGACGTCATCCGCCACAGCACGCAATACCTGAGCGACCGGGATCTGCGGGCCATCGCCGTGTACCTGAAGGCCCTGTCGCCGCGCGAACCGGGCCGCGGCGACCCCGCCTACGCCGCCAGCCCGGACACCGCCAACGCCCTGTGGAAGGGCGACGCGCGCGCGCGCGGCGCCGCCCTGTACCTGGACAATTGCGCCGCGTGCCACCGTTCCGACGGCAAGGGCTATGCGCAGGTGTTCCCGGCCCTGGCGGGCAACAGCGCCGTGCTCGCGGCCGACCCGCGCAACGTGATAGGCATCGTGCTCCAGGGCCACGAGGTGCCGGCCACCGCCACGCGGCCTTCCACCTTCACCATGCCGGCCTTCGGCTGGCGGCTGACGGACCAGCAGGTTGCCGACATCGCGACCTTCGTGCGCGCTAGCTGGGGCAACCAGGCCGGGGCGGTGGACAGCGGCGCGGTCCGCAACGTGCGCAGCGGGCAGCAGGAAGCCGCGTCGTCATCGCAATAGCGCCCTCGGGCGTGTCAACCCGGACGCCGCGCCCATCCAGAAAGCCAATTGCGCGAGCACGCCCGCGCCGGCCAGCGTCCAGGCCGCCGCCAGCGCCGGGGCGCCGCCCACCCCGGCCTGGGGCGGATTTTCGTGGACTTCTGCCTGGAGCTGTTCGCGCACTGGCCCAGGCGGGCCTGGCCGGCCGCCGGGCCCCGGCATATCCGGATGCCTATTGCGCGGTGTAGCCGCCGTCCGCGACCAGGGCGCTGCCGGTAATGAAACTCGCGCCGTCGGACAGCAGGAATGCAATCGCATGGGCGATTTCCCCGGCGCTTCCGAGGCGGCCGATAGGATGCTGGCTGACCAGTCCCGCGCGGGTGGCGGCATCGTAGCGGCCAAGCAGCGGCGTGTCCACGTAGCCCGGATGGATGGAATTGACGCGGATGCCCTTGGCCGAGTAGGCCAGCGCCGCGGAGCGCGTCAGGCCCGTAACGCCATGCTTGGACGCGTTGTAGGCGGGCGCATGGCCGGCGCCGACCAGCCCCAGGATCGAGGACATATTGACGATCGCCCCGCCGCCGGCGGCGAGAATGGCCGGAATCTCGTAGCGCAGGCCGTACGCCACGCCATTGAGATTGATGTCGATGACGCGTTGCCAGACGTCGAGCGCCATCTCGCCCGCCGGGCCCGAATCCCCGCCGACACCGGCATTGTTGACCGCGAAGTGCAGCGCCCCGAAATGCTTCACCGCGCAATCGACGGCCGCCTCCACCTCGCCGGGCCTGGACACGTCGGCGACGTTGGCCGCCGCCTTGCCGCCCGCCGCGACGATATCGTCGACCACGCGCCGCACCGCGGCGGCATCCCGGTCCGAGACGACCACCGACAGGCCGTTGGCGGCCAGCAGGCGGGCGGTGGCCTCCCCGATGCCGGACGCGGCGCCGGTGACCAGCGCCGACACGCCCGAGAACGAATACTTCATGGCAATACTCCTTGCACGTCGTGCCCAACGCGGGCCGGGGCCGACCGCAGCGGCCGCCCCGCCCCGCTTCAATACATGTGCTGTCCGCCGTTCATGGCCAGGTTGCTGCCCGTCATGAAGGCCGCGGCGTCGCTGCAGAGGAACGCGACCAGCTCGGCGATTTCCGCGGGCTGGCCCAGCCTGCCCACCGGAATCTGCGAAATGATCTGCGACTCCAGGATGTCCCTGGGAATCTTGGCGACCATCTGCGTCTCGAGATAGCCCGGCGACACGGTATTGACCGTGACGCCCTTGCTCGCCAGCTCCAGCGCGAGCGACTTGGTGAAGCCGTGGATTCCCGCCTTGGACGCCGAGTAGTTCGTCTGGCCGAATTGCCCCTTGCTGCCATTGACGGACGAGATGTTGACGATGCGGCCCCAGCCCCGCTGCACCATGCCCTCGACGAACGGCTTGGTCACGTTGAACATGGAGTCGAGGTTGGTGCGCAGCACCGCGTCCCAGCTCTCCTTGCTCATTTTCCGGAAGCTGCCGTCGCGGGTAATGCCGGCGTCGTTGATCAGGATGTCGACCGCCAGGCCATCGGCGTGGATGCGCGCCGCCATCTCCTGGCACGAGTCGAAGTCCGAGACATCGGTCCCGTAGGCCCGGAACGCGTAACCGCGCCCGGCCTGCTGCCGCAGCCATTCTTCGGCGCGCGTATTGGCCTTGCTGTGGGTGACGATCACCTCGTGGCCCGCGTCGTGCAGCCGGAGCGCGATGGCTTCGCCCAGCCCGCTCATGCCGCCCGTTACCAGCGCAGTGTGTTTAGCCGACATGGGCGTCCCCTTTCTTCTTGGCCGCTCCGCCCTCGGCCGGAGCCCATTGGGCGCCCCAGTTTCCGAAGTAGTCGAGGAACGGAAGCTTGGCGCCGCCGGGCTCGATGCCGCCTATCGAGGATTTCTGCCAGGACTGGATCGCCTGCTGCAGGCCCTGCGTGAACGCCGCCTGGTTCTCGATCGCGATCTGGGTGGCGTTCTGCGCGTCCGCGAAACGCTGCTGCACCTGGCGCCAGAACGCCTCGGCCGGCAGCGCGAGCAGCGTCTGCCACGTCGAGGTCTGCCCCAGGTTCTCGATCTCGGCCTTGTATTCGCCCGCGCCTTCCTGGCTGACGCGGGAGGCCAGCCCCAGCCATCGCTGGCTGTTTTCGTGCAGCAACTGTGCAACGCGGAGATGCAGCTCGATGTTGGCCCTCAGCAGGTCGAAGGGAAAAGCGTTGTTGGTAGCCATGGAAACTCCTTAGCAATCGGATTGCTCCCGCAGGAGGCGGCGGGAGGGTATGGCCACGTCGGCCGCCGGCCCGTTTCTGGCGTATGGCGACGGCATGGCTACTTCTCCTTGACGTACAGCCCGGGGGCATCGCAGAGCGGCGCATAGCCGCGCGCAGCCGCTCCAAGCGCAGGCGGCTTGACCGGGGCCCCCGAGCGGCTCTTGAGCCAGGCAGCCCAGGCTTCCCACCACGAACCGCGGTGGACCTTGACCTTGGCGGCCCACTCGTCCGGCGACACATAGCCGCCGCCGCGCGGACGCGTCGCGATCTGGTACTGCCTGCGCGGATGCCCGGGCTCGCTGATGATGCCGGCGTTGTGCCCGCCGGTCGTAAGCACGAAAGTGATTTCTGCGGGAGACAGGTGATGCAGCTTGTACACCGACCGCCACGGCGCGACGTGATCCTTCACGGTGCCCACGCAGAACGTGGGCAGATCCAGCGTGCTCAGCGTCACCGGCCTGTCTCCCACCGGATAGCGGCCGTTGGCCAGGTCGTTGTCGAGAAACAGCCGGCGCAGATACTGAGAATGCATCCGCGCCGGCATGCGCGTGGCGTCGGCGTTCCACGCCATCAGATCATTCATGGGGCGGCGCTCGCCCAACAGATACTCTTCCACCAGCCGCGACCACAGAAGGTCATAGGAACGCAGCATCTGGAACGCCGCCACCATCTGATCCGCCCGCAGATAGCCCGACTCCGCCATCTGCGCCTCCAGCAGGCTGACCTGGCTCTCGTCGATGAACAGGCCCAGCTCACCCGGCTCGCTGAAATCCGTTTGCGCCGTGAACAAGCTCAGCGACGCCAGGCGCCCGGCCTGGCCGTCGCGCACCATGGCCGCGGCCGCGATGGCCAGCAGCGTGCCGCCCAGGCAGTAACCCGTGGCATGAATCTTCCGGTCCGGCACGATGGCCCGGATGGCATCGAGCGCGGCATGAACGCCATGCTCCATGTATTCGTCCATGCCGAAGTTCCGCTCGGCATAGCTTGGATTCTTCCATGATATGCAGAACACGGTATAGCCTTGCGCCACCAGATACCGGATCAGCGAGTTCGACGGCGACAGATCCAGGATGTAGTACTTCATGATCCACGCCGGCACGACCAGTATGGGCTCCGGATGCACCCTGGAGGTGGCCGGGCCGTACTGGATCAGCTCCATGACCGGATTGCGCAGCACCACCTTGCCCGGCGTCACCGCCACGTCCTTTCCCACGACGAAGCGCTCCGTCCCGGCGGGCGGCAGGCCTGCGGCGCGCCGCTGTATGTCTTCCAGCAGATTGTTCATGCCGCGCACGAGATTCATGCCGGCTTCCTCCACCGTGCGCCGCAGCGCCACCGGGTTGGTCGCCAGCAGGTTGCCGGGCGAGAAAATATCCAGCCACTGCCGGGCCGTAAAGGCAACGACTTTCTGGTGATGCCGCGACAGCCCCCAGATATCGCTGGTCGCCGCCTCCCACCAGTGCTGCGTCATGAGGAAACTCTGGTGCAGCAGACTGAAAGGCCATTGCCGCCATGCGGGATCGCGGAAACGACGGTCCAGGATGGGCGGTTCGATATGCGCCGGCCCCTTCAGCGGGCCCACGTGCGCATATTCGCGCAGATAGTCGGAAAGCTCCTGCGCCTGGTCGATCGCCAGCTTCGTCAATTGCAGGCGCTTGCCGGGCGAGCGCGCCAGGTGGCTCAGCCAGTCCACCATGGCCAGCGTGGCCGATTCCGGCGAAAGCGACGTCCAGGCGCGTGCCCAGAGCGCATGCGCGTGCGCGTCGATGGAATCGGGAGGGGCGGCATCCGCCGGCTCTGACACGGCATACTCCTTCGCGAGGCGTTGCTGACAAACGTGACGACCCTATGGTGTCGCGTGGCGCGCCAAAAGGGATTGACCTAAGTCAACTAGCGACCAACTGGTCGGTAGCTGCATCCGCGCGCATGCGTCTGCGTTGCACATCGCCGCGCAATGTTGCAGAACGATACGCGCACCTCCGGGCAGGCCCCCCGGGCGTGGGTAACAACAATTGACATCCACGGCGCGGCGCCCACGGAAACACGAAACGCGGCCCATGCCCCATCAGAACATCGACCGCGGGTCGCGAGCAATAGCACGCTTTCCATGGCCCTGCCCACGAGCGCGGCCCGCGGGACTGGAATCGATGAAGCCGCCGTTGCGCGCGCCATGGATCTGCAAGGGATGGACGCCCGTTCGTCGCGCGCCACGAGAGCATGGGCAGGTAGCGCATGCCTTCATTTCTGCCATGGGAAATGGACGGACCCCGGCACCTCGGCCAGTTGCTCACCTTGGGGCATGCCTCTCAATGCTTGGCCAAGACGTCGCTCTTGCGGACCACGATGCCTGGCGTGCCTCGGAATCCGCTCGACGGCATCAGCATCGGATTGTCGTCGAGGGCCTGGCGGACAGCGTCGGGGAAGACCGACAACCAGCAGCGCCTGCGCAATGCCATATGGCGCAGCCTGTACGACAGCAAGCACGAGGCCATCGCAGAGTATTCGGTATTCGCAAACTTCAGTCGGCCGTTCCTGAACTTAAAAAACGAAAGCGAACTCAAGGCGCTTGCGGCTTTGGTGGCGTTTCTGGCATCGGCCCAAGCAGGTTTCATGTCTGGCGAGGTAGTTCATATCAGCGGTGGTCGTTACGGATAAGCTGCGACTAAGGAAAACGGACAATGACTCATCAACAATCGCTTTCCCGTGAACTCTCCGAATGGGCCATGAGGCTGCGCTTCGACCAAGCCCCCGCTGACGCGCGGCAGGCGATCGCTAATTGCCTGCTGTATAACCTGACCATGGGCCTTGCGGTGGACGACAGTAATGACCAGCTCGGGAGGGCTCTGCGCTCCATTGCCGACGCGAACGGTACTGCGCGTCTATTCAGGGGTCGCGGGACTCGCAGTGCAGCGGATACCGCCTTCATCAATGCCGGGCTCATCACGGCGCGCGGCCAGAACGACACCCATCCCCAGGTCGTCACGCATATGCGCTTCGAGATTGCGACGGGCAGCCAAGCTGCCATCAGCGTTGCCGCGATCAAGGGGCGTATGTCTTCCGAGAGGAAAATCTGGATAGCCCGGCTGATTGCCGAAGAACTGCGAGCGAGCGACTTTATCCCTGCCCTGCCCGCCGATCCGGCTTGAATGTTGCCGGCTTCGAGGTAGCGCCGTGAATCTCGACCCCACGCGAGGTCTGATCCTGGCCCGGTCAGAGTTCGGGCGAAAATCTTTGCCCGCCGGAACCGAGCGACCAAGCAAGTTGGCGCCGACCATGCCCCAAGCGCACACAGGCTCAGAGGAATGGGCCCGCCTCAACTCGAACCCAGGAGAGAGAAGACAGGCGGCGAAATACGCTATTGCGACCGACTGCGCATTCTTGCCTCAATGCCCACATGGATTTGCTCACGGCCCACTGCAAGTTCGTTGTCCCATAGGTTGTCCCATAAGCCGGGCAAAGAAAAAGGGCCAGCTCAACGACATTGAGCTAACCCTTTGATTTTATTGGTCGGGGCGGCGGGATTCGAACTCGCGACCCTCTGCTCCCAAAGCAGATGCGCTACCAGGCTGCGCTACGCCCCGAAGGGTCGCCACTATAACAGATCCGGCCTGCCCGCCGGGGCGATGGCATGCGAGCAGTTACCGATTGACGCCTATATATTTCAAGCCTAAATTAAAAAGCCGCCCGCCTGGGGCGTGCCGCCACAGGCCGTTAGCATCGGCTGCGAGGCGTATACACAATCACAATCGTTCATCGGGAAAATCATGTCTCACGCATCCGCCGCGCCAGCCTGGGGTACGCCGGGCCGCACTACCTATACCGTGTTGCTCGTCTGCTGGCTGGCCATTCTGTTCGAAGGCTACGACGTGGGCGTGATGGGCGCGGTGCTGCCGGCGCTGGCGGAGTACAGGGAATGGAACCTGACCCCGCTGGAACTGGGCATGCTGGGCAGCTATGCGCTGGCGGGCATGTTCGTGGGTTCGTTCGCGGTGGGCACGCTGAGCGATCTGCTGGGGCGGCGGCGCATGCTGCTGGGATGCGTGGGGCTGTTCTCGCTCACCATGGTGGGCGCGGCCTGGGCGCCGACGCCGGCCTGGTTCGCGGCGTTCCGGTTCCTGGGCGGCCTGGGGCTGGGCGGGGTGATCCCGGTGGCGGCGGCGCTGACGATCGAGTACTCGCCGCCGCCGCGCCGCGGCTTCAATTACGGGGTGATGTACTCGGGGTATTCGCTGGGCATCCTGTGCTCGGCGGCCGTGGCCATGGCCCTGCTGGCCCATTGGGGCTGGCGCGCCGTCATTGCGGCGGGCGCCCTGCCGCTGGTGCTGCTGCCGCTGCTGGCGCGCCTGCTGCCCGAATCGCTGGAGTATCTCTTGTCCAAGGGCGACGAGGCCGGCGCCCGCGCGCAGGCCGCGCGCCTGGGCATCGCCTCGCTGGAGCCGTTCCGGCCGCGCGAGGTGGAGGGCGAGAAGGCGACGTGGCGCGATGTGCTGGCGGCGGTGTTCGCTCCGCGCCAATTGCGGGCCACGCTGTGTTTCTGGGGCGCGCTGTTCCTGGGGATGATGCTGGTGTATGGGCTGAACACCTGGCTGCCGCAGATCATGCGCAAGAACGGCTACGACCTGGGTTCGAGCATCTCGTTCCTGCTCGTCTTCAGCCTGGCCTCGGCGGTGGGCGGTCTGGTGCTGGGCCGGTTTGCCGACAAGAGCGAGCCGCGCCGCATCGTGTCGCTGTTTTTCCTGGTGGGCGCGGCGGGCATTTACTGCCTGACCTACCGCAATTCGCTGGCCGTGAATTATCTGTGGGTGGCGCTGGCCGGCGTGGGCAGCATTTCGTCTTCGCTGATTCTCACCGGCTACCTGGCGGGCTACTATCCGGCGCACGCGCGCGGCGCGGCGACTGGCTGGGCGCTGAGTTTCGCGCGCATCGGCGCCATGAGCGGGCCGATCGTGGGCGGCTATCTCGCCAGCCTGAAGCTGCCGCTGGCGTGGAATTTCGTCGTGTTTTCCTGCGCGGCGGCGCTGGCGGCGATCCTGGTGATGCTGATCCCGGCGCGGCGGGCGGCGGCCGCGCATGCGGCAGACGAGCCCCTGCCCGCCCAGGGCGACTGAGGCCCGGAAGCCCGTCGCCTCAGCCGAAGCGGCCGGTGATGTAGTCTTCGGTTTCCTTGCGGGCGGGCTTCACGAAGATCTGGTCGGTCTGTCCGTACTCCACCAGCTCGCCCAGGTACATGTAGGCGGTGAAGTCCGAGCAGCGCGCGGCCTGCTGCATGTTGTGCGTCACGATGACCACGGTGTACTCGTTCTTGAGTTCGGCGATCAGCTCTTCGATCTTGGCAGTGGAGATCGGGTCCAGCGCCGAACACGGCTCGTCCAGCAGCAGGACTTCGGGCTTGATGGCCACGCCGCGCGCGATGCACAGGCGCTGCTGCTGGCCGCCGGACAGGCTGTTGCCGCTCTGGTGCAGTTTGTCTTTCACTTCATTCCACAGCGCAGCCTTGCTCAGCGCCCACTCCACGCGCTCGTCCATCTCGCCCTTGGACAGGCGCTCGAACAGGCGCACGCCGAAGGCGATGTTGTCGTAGATGCTCATGGGAAACGGCGTGGGCTTCTGGAACACCATGCCCACCTTGGCGCGGATAAGCGAGATGTCTTTCTTCGAGGTGAGCAGGTTTTCGCCGTCGAGGATGATTTCGCCCTCGGCTCGCTGGCCGGGGTACAGCTCGAACATGCGGTTGAAGGTGCGCAGCAGCGTGGACTTGCCACAGCCCGAAGGGCCGATGAAGGCGGTAACCTTCTTTTCCTGGATCGACATGTTCACATTGCGGATGGCATGGAACTTGCCGTAGTAGAAGTTGAGGTTCTTGACCTCGATCTTGTTCTTGACGGCGGCGGCGGTGTTTTCCATTGGGTTTTCCTGAAGCCGGCTCCAAAGCGGCGCCGGCGTAGCGGCCTTTACTTGCGGAACATGTTGCGGGCGACGATGTTGATGCCCAGCACCAGCAGGGTGATCAGCGTGGCGCCGGCCCAGGCCAGGTTGTTCCAGTCCTTGAAGGGGCTGGCCGCGTACTGGTAGATGACCACGGGCAGGTTCGCCATCGGCGCGTTCATGTTCAGCGACATGAACTGGTTGGACAGCGCGGTAAAAAGCAGCGGCGCGGTTTCGCCGGAAATGCGGGCGATGGCGAGCAGCACTCCGGTGATGATGCCGGTCTTGGCGGCGCGATAGCACACCATGGTGATCATGCGCCACTTCGGGCAGCCCAGCGCCGCGGCGGCCTCGCGCAGGCTGTTGGGCACCAGCAGCAGCATGTTGTCGGTGGTTCGCACCACCACCGGAATCACCAGGATGGACAGCGCCAGGGCGCCGGCCCATCCGGAATAGTGGCCCACCTGCGCCACGTAGATGGCGTAGATGAAGAGGCCGATGATGATGGACGGCGCCGACAGCAGCACGTCGTTGAGAAAACGCGTGGCCGGCGCGAGCCAGCCGCGCTGGCCGTATTCGGCGAGGTAGGTGCCCGCCAGGATGCCCACCGGCGTGCCGATCAGGGTGCCCACGCCCGCCATGAGCAGGCTGCCGATCACGGCGTTGAGCAGGCCGCCCTGCTGGCCCGGCGGCGGCGTGATTTCGGTGAACAGCGTCAGCGACAGCGCCGGCGCGCCCTTCACGAGCAGCGTGAGGATGATCCAGAAGAGCCAGAACAGGCCGAAGGCCAGCGTGCCCAGCGAGATGCCCAGCATGACGCGGTTGACGATTCGGCGCCGGCGATAGATGCCGTTCTGCATGTTGAGGACGGAAACAGCCATGTTTTTTCCTTGGAGCCTCAGGTCTTGCGGCCTTCGCCGGCCGCCAGGCGGACCAGCAGCATTTTCGACAGCGCCAGCACCACGGTGGTGATGAGGAACAGGATCAGGCCCAGTTCCAGCAGCGCGGATTTCTGGATGCCGCCCGCTTCGTTGAATTCGTTGGCGAGCGCGGAAGCAATGGAGTTGCCCGGCGAGAAGAGCGAGCCGGACCACTTGAAGGCGTTGCCGATCACGAAGGTGACCGCCATGGTTTCGCCCAGCGCGCGGCCCAGGCCCAGCATGATGCCGCCGATGACGCCCGACTTGGTGAAGGGCAGCACCACGCGCCACATCACTTCCCAGGTCGTGCTGCCCAGGCCGTAGGCGGATTCCTTGAGCATGGCGGGCACCAGCTCGAACACGTCGCGCATCACCGCGGCAATGAAGGGAATAATCATGATGGACAGGATCAGGCCCGCGGTGAAGATGCCGATGCCGAAAGGCGGCCCGGCGAACAGGCCGCCGATCACGGGCACGCTGCCCAGCGTGGCGATGAGGAACGGCTGCACGTGCTGCTGGAACACCGGCACGAATACGAACAGGCCCCACATGCCGTAGATGATGGAGGGAATGGCGGCCAGCATTTCGACGGCGGTGCCCAGCGGCCGGCGCAGCCAGGCCGGCGACAGCTCGGTCAGGAAGATGGCGATGCCGAAGGACACGGGCACGGCGATGATGAGCGCGATGGCCGAGGTGAGCAGGGTTCCGATGATGGGAACCACCGCGCCGTAGCTCTGCTTGACCGGATCCCAGTCGTTCAGCCACAGGAACGAGAGCCCGTACTTGGCCAGGGTTTCACGGCTGCCGTAGACGAGCGACACCATGATGGCCGCCAGCAGGATGAACACCAGGAAGGCGAACAGGCGGGTGAGATTCTTGAACAGCGCATCCATCAGCGCGTTTTTGCTTTGCTTCATAGGCGAAGGCGTGCCGGTAGTCACGGAGTCCGCCCCGGAAGGCGAAAGCGGCACACTATTATCCATTACCGCGCTCATGGATGGACTTTCCTCGGGAAAACAGGGGTTCGTTCTGCTCGGGCAAGGCCGGCGACGCGGGGCGGGCCGGCCGCAAGGCGGACGGCGCGAGGCATGGCGCCCCGCGCCGGCACGCTTTATTGCCAGACGGGCTTGCCGTCGGCGGACTTGATCTCGCCCCAGGCGCCGCGGATTTCCTTGGTGACCGACTCCGGCAGCGGCACGTAGTCCAGGGCCTCGGCCGACTTGGCGCCGTTCTTGAACGCCCAGTCGAAGAACTCCAGCACCGCCTTGCCCTGCGCCGGCTTGTCCTGCACCTTGTGCACCAGGATGAAGGTGGCGGCGGTCACGGGCCACGAATCGGCGCCCGGCTCGTTGGTCAGCACCACGCCCATGCCCGGCGCGCTCTTCCAGTCGGCGTTGGCGGCCGCGGCGGCGAACGCCTTCTGCTCGGGCTGCACGAACTTGCCGTCCTTGTTCTGGAGCTGCGTCCACGCCAGCTTGTTCTGCTTGGCGTAGGCGTATTCCACGTAGCCGATGGAGTTCTTGAGCTGGCCCACGTAGGCGGCCACGCCTTCGTTGCCCTTGCCGCCCTGGCCGGTGGGCCACTTCACGGCCTTGCCCTCGCCCACCTGCTCTTTCCACTCGGGCGAAACCTTGGACAGGTAGTTGGTCCAGCCGAAGGTGGTGCCCGAACCGTCGGAGCGATGCACCACCACGATGTCGGCGGCGGGCAGCTTCAGGCCGGGGTTGAGCGCCGTGATGGCGTTGTCGTTCCACTTCTTGACCTTGCCCAGGAAGATGTCGGCCAGGACCTTGCCCGAGAGCTTCAGCTTGCCGGGCTCCACGCCGTCGATGTTCACCACGGCCACGGTGCCGCCGATCACGGCCGGGAACTGCAGCAGGCCGTTCTTGTCGAGGGCGTCGGCCTTCATGGGATCGTCCGAGGCGCCGAAGTCCACGGTCTTGGCGATGATCTGCTGCTGGCCGCCGCCCGAGCCGATGGACTGGTAGTTCACGGCATTGCCGGTGGCCGCCTTGTAGTCGGAGGCCCACTTGGCGTAGACGGGATACGGGAAGGAGGCGCCCGCGCCGGTGACGTTGGCGGCCTGGGCCGCGAACACGGCGGCGCTCAGCGCGACGCCCACGGAAACTTGTTTGAAGACGCGTTTGAACATCAGGGGTTCCTTCTGTGCTCGTTGGAGGAGTCCGGACGGGCTGTTTGGCCGCCCGCCTTTCTGCGACCCACGCATCTTAGGAGCTCAACGTGACAGGATAGTGACAGTCATGTAGGACCACCCCCGAAGCGCCTGCGGCGCTTCCCCCTCGAGGGGGCGCGCCTGCGGACCGGCGAAGCCGGATCCGCGGCGCCCGGCTTGGGGCGGGCGGCTCGCGGCGCGCGGCGGAACCCGTCCCCTTATTCGCCGCGTCCTTCGGGCTCAGGTGCCGAGTTTCTGCATCAGAAACTGGTGCAGGTTGAAGGGTTCGCGGCGGCTGCGGACGCGGACGTAGTCGCCATTGGGCTGTTGCTGCCAGGCGAGCTGGTTGTCGCGCAGGGCGTAGGTGAAGGCTTCGTCGATGACGCGCTTCTTGAGCGACTTGTCGTAGATGGGAAAGGCGACTTCGACGCGGCGAAAGAAGTTGCGGTCCATCCAGTCGGCCGAGGAGAGGTATACGGTTTCGGCGCCGTCCGCGTAGAAGTAGAAGACCCGGGAGTGTTCCAGGAAGCGCCCCACGATGGAGCGCACGCGGATGTTCTCGGACAGGCCCGGCACGCCGGCGCGCAGCGCGCATACGCCGCGCACGATGAGGTCGATTTTCACGCCGGCCTGGCTGGCCTTGTAGAGCTCCTCGATGACGCGCTCTTCGAGCAGCGAGTTCATCTTGGCCATGATGCGCGCGCGCTTGCCGGCCTTGGCGGCGCGCGCCTCGGCGCGGATGGCCGCGACCATGCCGTCGTGCAGCGTGAAGGGCGACTGCAGCAGCGCCTTGAGCGAGCGGCGGGCGCCCAGGCCGGTGAGCTGGGTGAACACCTTGTCCATGTCTTCGCACAGGCGGGGGTCGGCGGTCAGCAGGCCGAAGTCGGTGTAGAGCCGCGCCGTGCGGGGATGGTAGTTGCCCGTGCCGAGGTGCGCATAGCGGCGCAGCCGGCCTTTTTCGCGGCGCAGCACCAGGGCCATCTTGGCGTGGGTCTTGTGCGCCACCACGCCGTACACCACGTGCGCCCCCACCTCCTCGAGGCGGGCCGCCCAGTTGATGTTGGTCTGCTCGTCGAAGCGCGCCATCAGCTCCACCACCACCGTCACTTCCTTGCCGGCCCGCGCCGCGGCCAGCAGGATCTTCATCAGCTCGGAATCCTCGCCGGTGCGGTAGATGGTCTGCTTGATGGCCATGACGTCCGGGTCCAGCGCGGCGGCCGTCAGGAAATCGATGATGGGCTGAAACGACTGGTAGGGATGGTGCAGCAACCTGTCCTGCTCGGCCACCGCGGCGAACAGCTCGGCCGGCTTGTCGCCCACCCGGTCGAAGGGCGCCGGCACCGGCGCGCGGTAGTCGGGAAACAGCAGATCGGGCCGTGCTGTGGCGTTGCACAGCTGCATCAGGCGGCTCAGGTTCACCGGCCCCGACACGCGGTAGGTGTCGGCGGGCTGCAGCGAGAACTCCCGCTGCAGGAAGGTTTCCAGTTCCACTGGCGTGAGCTTGTCGATTTCCAGGCGCACGGCCGCGCCGAAATTGCGCTGCGACAGCTCGCCCTGCAGGGCGTGGCGCAGGTTGGTGACTTCTTCCTCGTCCACGAAGAGGTCGCTGTTGCGCGTGACGCGCCACTGGTAGCAGCCCAGCATTTCCAGGCCCGGGAAGAGCTCTCCCACGAACGCCCGCAGCAGCGAGGTGAGCAGGATGTAGCCCTCGGGATGGCCGGACAGCGCCTCGGGCATCTTGATCAGGCGGGGCAAGGCGCGCGGCGCCTGCACGATGGCGATGGATGCCTGGCGGCCGAACGCGTCGGCGCCCGAGAGCGACACGATGAAGTTCAGGCTCTTGTTGTAGACGCGCGGAAACGGGTGCGCCGGATCGAGCCCGATGGGCGTGAGCAGCGGCATGACGTCGCGGCTGAACACCTCGCGCGCCCATTCCTGCTGCTCGGCGTTCCATTCGGAGGCATGGTGCAGCACCACGCCCTCGGCGTGCAGCGCGGGCAGGATGGCGTCGTTGAGCAGCGCGTACTGGCGCGCCACCAGTTCGTGCACCGCCTTTTGCACCGCGTCGAAGGACTGGTCCGGCGTCATGCCGTCCGGCCCCACGAGATTGGGCGATTGGCGCTGCTGCTCCTTCAGGCTGGATATCCGGATCTCGAAGAACTCGTCCAGGTTGGAACTGACGATGCACACGTAGCGCAGCCGTTCCAGCAGCGGCGTCGAGGGGTTCTCCGCCATCGCCAGCACGCGTTCGTTGAATTTCAGCAGCGAAAGCTCGCGGTTCAGCAGCGCGGGCTCGGCGGGCGGGCGAGAAGTCATTCCGGATTCCATACGGGGCGAGAAAGCGGCAAGTTTTACGGCAATAGCGTGACGGTTCTATGACATGCGGCACGACATAAGATACGCCAAAACCGGGACACATGACACAGGCGGCATGCGCGCCCGTAACCGGCAAGCCGCTGTTTCATAAGCGAAAACCCCGCCCGGGCGGCGCTGTCACATGGGATATCTATAATCAGCCCACCTTCACGCCTATTTCACGAGCCGCATGGATCAATTACTGGCCGCGGTGGACCTGGGGTCCAACAGCTTTCGCCTCTCCATCGGGCGCATCGTCCAGCAGGACGGCACCCCGCAGATCTACCAGATCGACCGCCTCAAGGAAACCGTGCGCCTGGCCGCCGGGCTGGACGCCAACAAGCGTCTGAGCGACGAAGCCATCGACCGTGCGATATTGGTGCTGGAACGCTTCGGCGACCGCCTGCGCAGCTTCCATCCCAACCGGGTGCGGGCCGTGGCCACCAATACCTTCCGCGTGGCGCGCAATACCTCCGACTTCCTGCCGCGCGCCGAAAAGGCGCTGGGATTCCCCATCGAAGTGATCGCCGGCCGCGAAGAGGCCCGCCTGATCTACACCGGCGTGATCCACACGCTGCCGCCCTCGCCCAACAAGCGCCTGGTGATCGACATCGGCGGCGGCTCCACCGAGGTCATCATCGGCAAGGGGCTGGAACCCGGTCTGATGTCCTCGCTCTATATGGGCTGCGTGAGCTACAGCCGCCAGTTCTTTCCCGACGGCGTGGTGGACGCGCACCAGATGAAGCTGGCCGAGCTGGCGGCGCGCCGGGAAATCGAGGTGATCGCCAAGCAGTACCGCAAGATGGGCTGGAAAGAAGCCTACGGCTCTTCGGGCACGGCCAAGGCGCTGTTCGCCATTCTCACCGAATGCCGGTTTTCCGACCGCGGCATCACCCGCGCCGGCATGGCCAAGCTGAAAGACCGCATCATCCGCTCGGGGCGGGTCATTCCTTCGGAGCTGCCCGGCATCAAGATCGAGCGGGCCGACGTGCTGCCCGGCGGGCTGGCGATCATGAGCGCGCTCTTCGACGAGCTGGGCATCGACGTGATGCACACGGGCGACGGGGCGCTGCGCCTGGGCGTGCTGTACGACCTGCTGGGCCGGGACGACGAGCACGACAAGCGCGACGAATCGGTGCGGCAGTTCATGAAGCGCTATCACATCGACGTGATCCAGGCGCGCCGCGTGCGGCACGCCGCGCTCACGCTGTTCGACGCCATGATGCCCGAGGGCTCCGAGCGCGCCGAGCTGCACGCCGCGCTGGGCTGGGCGGCCGATTTGCACGAAGTGGGGCTTTCGATCGCCCATAACGCCTATCACAAGCACACGGCCTACGTGCTGGAGAACGCCGACATGCCCGGCTTCTCCCGCGCCGACCAGCAGCTGCTGGCCATGCTGGCGCTCGCCCACCAGGGCAAGCTGGGCAAGCTGGAAAACCTGGTGCGCACGCAGGGCCAATGGGTGGCCATCCTGAGCCTGAGGCTGGCCGTGCTGCTGTTCCGCCGGCGCGAAGAAATCGAGCCGCTGCCGCTGTCGGCGTCGGTGCGCAACCGCTCTATCGTGGTGCGGGTGGACCGCCAATGGCTGAGCGAGCACCCGCTTACCGACTTCACCCTGCGCGCCGAGGAGGCGGAGTGGTCGAAGGTGGGTTTCTCGTTCGAGCTGCTGGAGTTCTGACGCCTCGCCCGCCGGACGCGCGCATTCGTTCAAAAAGGCAGGAAGTCCGCCTGGCGCTGCAACCGGCGCAATTCCAGGCGCACGGGCCGCGTCGCCCGCCGTATCAATCTGATCTTTACACGACGGAGCAGGCGGCGCATGGCAGGGTCTAGCGCGAGTTCGGAGTGACGGCGGGCAGGCCGAAATGGCGCCGGTAGCGCTCGTCCATGCCGTCCATGCGGAGCAGCACGGGGAAGTCGGCGGCGTTGAAGTCCGGGTCCCAGGCGGGCTCGCCGCACACCGTGGCGCCCAGCTTGAGATAGCCCTTGATCAGCGGCGGCACCCGCGCCGGCAGGGTGCTGTTGAGCTTTTCCACCGGATAGCGGTGCAGCGGCTTGACGCAGGGCTCGCCGACGCGGGGCAGCTGGGGCAGCACGGTGCGCCAGACCTCGGCGGCGGTGACGCCGTCGTCGCGCAGGCTGACGCTGGCGCAGCCCAGCACGTACTGGTAGCCGCCGCGCCGCAGGTATTCGGCCAGCCCCGACCACAGCAACATGATGACCGCGCCGTTGCGGTGGTCGGCATGGGTGCACGAGCGCCCCACTTCCACCAGTTCGTCGCGGATGGCGCCCAGGCCGGAAAGGTCGAATTCCGACTGCGAGTAGTAGCCGCCCGCCTCGCGGGCCTTTTCCGGGGTGAGAATGCGGTAGGTGCCCACCACCCGGCCGGTATCGAGTTCGCGCACCATCAGGTGCTCGCAGAAAGGGTCGAAACGGTCGCGCTCGATGCCGTCGTGGGCATCGGGGAAAACCGCCCCCATGTCCTCGGTGAAGACTTCGTAGCGCAGACGCTGGATCTGTTCGATCTCGTCGGCGGTGCGCGCCAGCCCGACGACCAGAACCCGTGAGGCGTGGTCCGCCCACCGTTCTGCCGAGTTGCGGTCCGGATTGGTGCGTGCTAATTCCAGCATTGCGCGATGCTCCTAGAGTGTCCGGCCAGTGTGGACGCCCTGTATGTCAATGACTTGACCAATATGTTACGTGACTATGAAGTGTAGTTCGGACGAACCCAGGGGCCTGACAGCCATCCCGACAAAACATTACAAAGCGCGACAGAACAGTGCGGATTCCTGTGCAAAGGCCATTCGCCGTCGCCGGCGAATGGCCTTCGGTCATGCGCGGCGCGGCGGGTTCATCCCAGGCTGGCGGCCAGGCGTTCGGCCGACGAAACGGCCAGGGCCTCGTCCTCGGCCTCGACCATGACGCGCAGCTTGGGCTCGGTGCCCGAAGCGCGGATGAGGATGCGGCCGCGCCCGCCCAGCTCCGCCTCCACGGCCTCGCGCGCCGCCGCCAGGCCCGGGTGCGTTTTCCAGTCCAGGCCGGGCGCGAGCGGCACGTTGATCATTTTCTGCGGATACATGCGCAGGTCGCTCACCCAGTCGGCCAGCGTGGCGTCGTTGCGGCGCAGGGCCGTGAGCACCTGCAGGGCGGCGATGATGCCGTCGCCGGTGGTGTGGCAGTCCAGGCACAGCAGGTGCCCGGAGCTTTCGCCGCCGTACAGCCAGCCGCGCGCCTGCATCTGCTCCAGCACGTAGCGATCGCCCACGTTGGCCCGGGCAAAGCCCACGCCCAGGCGCTCCAGCGCGCGCTCGAAGCCGAAGTTGGTCATCAGCGTGCCGACCACGCCCTCGACCGTGCCGCGCTGCATGCGCTCGCGCAGGATGGCGTAGAGCAGTTCGTCGCCGTTGTAGATGCGGCCGTCGCCGTCGACCATCTGCAGCCGGTCGGCGTCGCCGTCCAGGGCGATGCCGAGCTGGGCGCCGCGCGCCTTCACTTCCCTGGCGAGCTGGTCGGGGTGCAGCGCGCCCACGCCCTTGTTGATGTTGAAGCCATCGGGGTGCACGCCGATGGCGTGCACGTCGGCGCCCAGCTCGCGGAACACGTGGGGGGCGATGTTGTAGGCCGCGCCGTGGGCGGCGTCCACCACGATGCTCAGGCCGTTCAGGTCGAGATCGTTGGGGAAGGTGCTCTTGCAGAACTCAATGTAGCGGCCCTGCGCGTCGTTCATGCGGCGCGCGCGCCCCAGCCCCTCGGAACTCACGCAGCCCAGCTCTTCGTCGAGCGCGGCCTCGATCTCGGCTTCGAGCTCGTCGGGCAGCTTCATGCCCTGCGCCGAGAAGAACTTGATGCCGTTGTCCTGGTAGGGGTTGTGCGAGGCGCTGATGACGATGCCGGCCACCAGGCGCAGCGCGCGCGTCAGGTAGGCCACGGCCGGGGTGGGAACGGGGCCGGCCAGCACCACGTCCACGCCCGCGGCCGACAGCCCGGCTTCCAGCGCCGACTCGAGCATGTAGCCGGAGATGCGGGTGTCCTTGCCGATGACCACCTGCGGCCGGCGCGCCGCGCGCCTTGTCCTTGTAGCTGCGGGCCAGCACCTTGCCTGCCGCGTAGCCCAGCCGCAGCGCGAAGGCCGCGTTGATCACCGGGCCGCCCACTTCGCCGCGCACGCCGTCGGTGCCGAAATACTTGCGTTCACTCATGGATTGATTGCTCCTTGTTCGGCCGCCTGCCAGACCTTGAGCGCGTCCACCGTGGCGGCCACATCGTGCACCCGCACGATCGAGGCGCCGCGGGCCACGCAGGCCAGGGCGGCGGCAATGCTGCCCGGCAGCCGGTCGCCCACGGGCCTGCCGGTGGCCTGGCCTATCATGGTCTTGCGCGACAGGCCGATCAGCAGCGGATAGCCGGCGCTGCGCAGGCTGGACAGCCGGCGCAGCAACTGGAAATTCTGGTCGGCGGTCTTGCCGAAGCCGAAGCCGGGGTCGAGCACGATGCGGCGCGGGTCCACCCACGCGGCGCGCAGCTTTTGCGCCCGCGATCCCAGGAACAGGCCGATCTCGCCGATGACGTCGCTGTACTCCGGCGGCTCGGCCTGCATGGTGCGGGGCTCGCCTTTCATGTGCATCACGCACAGGCCGCAGCGCGACTGGGCCACCGCCTCGATGGCTCCGGGCTGGCGAAAGCCGTAGATGTCATTGATCATGTCGGCGCCGGCGTCCAGCGTGGCGCGCATGACCTCGGGTTTGAAGGTGTCGATGGACAGGGGCACGCCGCAGTCGCGCAGGGCCTCCACCACCGGCAGCAGGCGGGCCAGCTCGTCCTGCGCCGAAACCGGCTCGGCACCGGGCCGGGTGGATTCGCCGCCCAGGTCGAGTATGTGAGCCCCTTCGTCGATCAGGCGGCGCGCATGCGCCACCGCGGCGTCCGGGTCGTTGTGCCTGCCGCCGTCGGAAAAGGAATCCGGCGTGACGTTGACGATGCCCATGACCAGCGGGCGCTCGAGGTCGAACTCGAAGCGCCCGCACAGGAAGTTATTCGCCATGACTCAGGACGGCGGGCCTCAGACGGCGGCGGCCGTGTTGCCGCCGGCAGCCAGCCCGGTGGGCGGCGTATCGGACGTGTCGGATGGGCCTTGCGGCGTCTTGGGAGGACGCGGCGGACGGCCGGCGATGATGTCGTCGATCTGGTCGGCGTCGATGGTTTCCCATTCGAGCAGCGCGGCGGTCATGGCCTCGACCTTGTCTCGGTTGTCTTCCAGGATCTTGCGCGCCACGGCGTACTGCTCGTCGATGATGCGGCGGATCTCGGAGTCCACCTTCTGCATGGTGGCTTCGGACACGTGCGTGGTCTTGGTGACGCTGCGTCCCAGGAACACCTCGCCTTCGTTCTCGGCGTACACCATGGGGCCCAGCTCGTCGGTCATGCCATAGCGCGTGACGATGTCGCGCGCGATGGACGTGGCCCGCTCGAAGTCGTTGGAGGCGCCGGTGGTCATCTGGTTCATGAAGATTTCTTCGGCGATGCGTCCGCCAAAGAGCACGGCGATGGTCGACAGCAGGCGGGTCTTGTCCATGCTGTAGCGGTCCGTCTCGGGCAGCTGCATGGTCACGCCCAGCGCGCGGCCGCGCGGGATGATGGTGACCTTGTGCACCGGGTCGGTCTTGGGCAGCATGCGCGCCACGATGGCGTGGCCGGACTCGTGGTAGGCGGTGTTCTTGCGCTCTTCCTCGGGCATCACGATGGAGCGGCGTTCCGCGCCCATGATGATCTTGTCCTTGGCCTTCTCGAAGTCGGACATGTCGACGGTGCGGCCATTGCGGCGTGCGGCGAACAGCGCCGCCTCGTTCACGAGGTTGGCCAGGTCGGCGCCGGAGAAGCCGGGCGTGCCGCGGGCCAGGATGGTGGCGTCCACGTTGGGCGACAGCGGCACTTTGCGCATGTGCACCTTGAGGATCTGCTCGCGGCCGCGGATGTCGGGCAGCGGCACCACGACCTGGCGGTCGAAGCGGCCCGGGCGCAGCAGCGCCGGGTCGAGTACGTCGGGGCGGTTGGTGGCGGCGATGACGATGACGCCCTGGCCGGACTCGAAGCCGTCCATCTCGACCAGCATCTGGTTCAGGGTCTGTTCGCGCTCGTCGTTGCCGCCGCCCAGGCCGGCGCCACGCTGGCGGCCGACCGCGTCGATTTCATCGATGAAGATGATGCAGGGCGCGTGCTTCTTGGCGTTCTCGAACATGTCGCGCACGCGGGCCGCGCCCACGCCCACGAACATTTCCACGAAATCGGAGCCGGAAATGCTGAAGAACGGCACTTTGGCCTCGCCGGCGATGGCCTTGGCCAGCAGCGTCTTGCCGGTGCCGGGCGAGCCCACCATCAGCACGCCGCGCGGAATGCGGCCGCCGAGCTTCTGGAACTTGCTGGGGTCGCGCAGAAAATCGACCAGTTCCTGCACGTCTTCCTTGGCTTCGTCGCAGCCGGCGACGTCGGCGAAGGTGACCTGGTTGGTGTTCTCGTCGAGCATGCGGGCGCGCGACTTGCCGAAGCTGAATGCGCCGCCCCGGCCGCCCCCCTGCATCTGCCTCATGAAGAATACCCATACCCCGATCAACAGCAGCATCGGGAACCAGGAAACGAAGATGCTCATGAGCAGCGACTGCTCTTCGCGAGGCTTGCCGGACACCTGCACGCCATACTTGAGCAGATCGGAAACCATCCACAGGTCGCCAGGCGAGGTCAGGGTGTACGGACGGCCGGCATCGGGGGTGACATACAGCACGTCGCCCTGCACGTCCACCTTGCGGATGCGGCCAGCCTTGGCGTCATCCATGAACTGGGTGTACGTGACGCCGTCCTGCGTCTGGGTGCGTCCGTCGAACTGCTTGAAGACGGTGAACAGCACCAGGGCTATCACCATCCAGACAGCGACTTTGGAAAAAGAGTTGTTCAAGGTCGATCTCCTGCTTTCGATTCCGACCGGCGACCGCCACCCGCGTATGGCACAGTCACAAGTATGTCAATGACCCATTCTACCCTGTCAGACCAAATTGCGTCCCGGCAGCTTGGGCGTCTGTAAGTTACTTCTGATTCTCGGTTTTTCCAGTCTGTGGTCTCGCAAGCCGGCGCAGCGCCGGAAGGGATCGGGCGCCGAGGGCGCTGCGCTCCCGGCGGACACTATTTCAGATCGCGCGCCACCAGGAAGGTTTCCGAGGATTTGTCCCGCGAGGCCTTCGGCTTGCGCTCGACCACCCGCTTGAAGCGCTGCTTGTAGGACTGCACGATCTGCGAAAAGCCGCTGCCGTGGAAGGCCTTGACGATCAGCGCCCCGTTGGGCTTGAGGTGGGCGCACGCGAATTCCAGGGCCAGCTCGCAAACGTGCTGGATGCGCGCGGAGTCGGCGGAGCCCACTCCGGACAGATTGGGGGCCATGTCCGAAATTACAAGGTCTACCGCCTGCGCCCCGACCCGTTCTTCTAGTTGTTTCAAAATGTCATCTTCGCGGAAGTCGCCCTGGATGAATTCGACGCCCGCCACGGGCTCCATGGGCAGGATGTCCAGGGCGATGATGCGCCCGTCCACCACTCCGCCGGGGCCGGCCAGCCGCTCGCGCGCCACCTGCGACCAGCTGCCCGGCGCGGACCCCAGGTCCACCACCAGGTCGCCGCGACGCATGAGCTTTTCGGCGTCCAGGATCTCGATCAGCTTGAAGGCCGCGCGGGCCCGGTAGCCCTTCTGTTGCGCGAGCTTCACATAGGGGTCGTTGATGTGCTGGTGAATCCAGTCTTTGGAGAATTTCTTTTTGGCCATTACCGTACAATTCCACGCATGCCTATATTAGAACTCACCTCTCGTGAGCGCAGCGACCTGCGGTCGGCCGCTCACGCCTTGCGCCCCGTCGTCCTGATCGGCGACAACGGCCTGACCGAAGCGGTCATGAAAGAAATCGACCGCGCCCTCGCCTCGCACGGCCTGATCAAGGTCCGCGCGGGCGGCGAAGACCGCGAGGCGCGCGAGGCCATGCTGTCCTCGATCTGCGACGCGCTGTCCTGCGCGCCGGTGCATCACCTGGGCAAGACGCTCATTCTCTTCCGCCCTCTGCCGGGCAACCTGGCCTCGGCCAGCCTGGCCGGCGGCGAGCCCGAGCGCCCGGCCAAGCGGCGCGCCTCCGAGCCGCACACCCCCAAGAAGATGGCCGCCGAGGGCAAGACCCTGTCCAAGCGCCCTCGCCGCGCCGAGCCGCGCGACGCCGCCGAGCCCCGCGGCGCGCGTACCCCCGCAGCGCCCTCAACAAGGCCGGCAAGCCCATGCGCCCCAGCACCCGCAAGGTTGCCGGCAGCGCGCACGGCATTCCGCGCCGCACCGGAAGCGCGCTCAGCCTGCGCGCCGGCGCCCGCAGCGGCACCAGCCGCCGTTCCATCAAGAAGTAATCGTCACACGCCAGCGCCCCGCCCGGGCGCCAGGCACAAAAACGGGCGCTTTACGCGCCCGGCCCACCATGCGGTCCGCGGTTGCTCTGGGACGGCTTGCCGTCGAAACCCGGCTCCGGCGATGGTGTTTTGCTTGCTGTTACTGCGGATGGCGCGGCTTCAGATGTAGCGCACGCTCAGGACTTCATACTCGCGCACGCCGGCCGGGGCCTTGACCTCGACGACGTCGCCTTCGCTCTTGCCGATCAGCGCGCGGGCCACGGGGCTCGACACGGAGATCAGGTTCGACTTGATGTCGGCTTCCACGTCGCCCACGATCTGGTAGGTGACGCGGTCGCCCGAATCGAGGTCTTCGATGTCGACGGTGGCGCCGAACACGGCGCGGCCGTCGGCGTCCAGGGCCGCGGGGTCGATCAGATGCGCGTTGGAAAGCGTGCCTTCGAGTTCAGCGATGCGTCCCTCGATAAACGCCTGGCGTTCGCGAGCGGCGTCGTATTCGGCGTTTTCCGACAGATCGCCCTGGGCACGGGCTTCGGCGATGGCGTTGATAACGGCAGGACGTTCCACGGTTTTCAGCCGCTGGAGCTCTTCTTTCAAGCGCTCGGCCCCGCGCACGGTCAAAGGTATGGCAGACATGTCGTTTCCCAAACAAAAGTAGAAAACGCCCCCTAGGGAGCGTTCCCGGTGAAGGTCGCCGTGGACGCCCTGCCGGCCGCGCGAGGCGGAGGCGTGAGCAACCGGACGGAAGATCGGGGCGGGCTGTGCCGAACCCGATGGGGTCCGACAGGCCCGCTCTGATCGCCCGCCGGAATCTCGCGGCGCAAACTGCGACCAAAACAAAACCCCGGCTCGGGTCGGAACCGGGGCAATCAAGTGCCTATTGTGGGCAAACTCGGCGGGAATTGCAAGCCGCCGGAGAAAACGTCGTTTTCGGCGCATTTCCCGGCGGTAAACCGCGAAAACACGCCGTTTCGCAACAGCGGGGCGGCCAGGCCCCGGCCGCGGCTAGCGCCGCCGGCGCAGCAGGGCGTACAGGATGATGGCTCCGAAGGTGGCCGTGCCGATGCCGCCCAGCGTGAAACTGCCCAGTTTGACGGTGAAGTCGCCCGCGCCCAGCACCAGGGTGACGGCCGCCACGATGAGATTGCGGTTGTCGCTGAAATCGACCTGGTTCACCACCCAGATGCGGGCGCCGGCCACGGCGATGAGGCCGAAGACCACCACCGACATGCCGCCCAGCACCGGCTGGGGAATGGTCTGGATGAGCGCCCCGAACTTGGGCGAAAAGCCCAGCGCGACGGCGATCAGCGCGGCCACCACGAAGACCAGCGTGGAATAGATGCGGGTGACGGCCATGACGCCGATGTTCTCGGCGTAGGTGGTGACGCCGGTGCCGCCCACCGCGCCCGAGACCATGGTGGCCACGCCGTCGCCCACGAAGGCGCGGCCCAGGTAGCGGTCGAGGTCCTGGCCGGTCATGGCGCTGACCGCCTTCACGTGGCCCAGGTTCTCGGCCACCAGGATGATGGCCACGGGCACGATCAGGCCCATGGCCTCGGCCTTGAACACCGGGGCCGCGAATTGCGGCAGGCCGAACCAGGCCGCCGAAGCCACGCCGGAGAAGTCCATGGGCTGGCCCAGGCCCAGGCCGTTGGCGCAGGCGGCGTAGATCACGCAGGCCAGCACCAGGCCCACCAGGATGAGCAGGCGCTGCAGCATGCCCCGGGTGTAGACGGCGATGCCGCCCACGCACAGCACGGTGACCACGGCCATGGCGGTGTCGAAGCCGGATTTGCCCATGGCGCTCTTGGCGGCGATGGGCGCGAGGTTCAGGCCGATGACGGCGACCACGGCGCCGGTCACCACCGGCGGCATCAGGGTTTCGATCCATTGCGCGCCCCCGCCCGCCCGGGCGTTGACGAACCACACGACCGCGCCGATCAGCGTGTAGGCCAGGCCGCAGGCGATGATGGCGCCCAGCGCCACGCCGATGTTGGGGTTGGCTCCGCTGCCGGCGTAGCCGGTGACCGCGATCACGCCGCCGATGAAGGCAAAGCTCGACCCCAGGTAGCTGGGCACGCGCCCGCCCACGAAGAGGAAGAAGATCAGCGTGCCGATGCCCGACATCAGGATGGCGACGTTGGGATCGAAACCCATGAGCAGGGGCGCCAGCACCGTGGAGCCGAACATGGCGACCACGTGCTGCGCGCCCATGGCGATGTTCTTGGGCCAGCTCAGCCTTTCGTCGGGCGCGATGATGACGCCGGGCTCGGCGTCGTCGGCCAGGCGCCAGCGCGGGAAATAGGAATTGGACATGGATTCCCCAGGAGGAATGCGTTGAATGGGCGGGCGCAAGTGTAATGGGTGTAATGGCGGCCGGGAAGGCGCGGCAACGCTTAAGTTCCCGCCGGACCCGCCGTATTCTGGGATGTAACGAATTCGCCTCAGGGAGCCATCTTGGCCATCGATTCCATCAGCGGCAATGCCCGGACCGCCCTCTACGACCTCTGGGCCCAGAAGATCCAGGCCGAGAAAGACGCTAAGCGCGGCAGCCAGGACGAGGGCGGTTCCCAGGAAACGGTCGCGGTTTCCGCAACGGGCGCCCTGCGGGTGAACGCCAAGGGCGCGGGCGGCGGCCCGAGCGTGGGCGGCGCGCAGGAAACCTCCTCCAGCGACAACGAAGACGAATACACGCGCCAGATCAAGGAGTTGCAGCGCCAGCTCAAGCGCATCCAGCAGCAGATCGCCAAGGTGCAGTCCAGCGGGCTGCCGGCCGAGCAGAAGGCGCAGCAGATCCAGGCGCTGAATGCGCAGGCCGTCCAGATCATGGGCCAGATCCAGAAGATCATGGCCATGCAGGCCAAGGCCGCGGCGGCCGCCGCCGGCGGCGGAATCTCGGCCACGGCCTAGCCCGGTGATGGCCCGTATCAAAATTTGTGATTGGACGGCCTGGCAATAGGCCGTTACCGTCTCCGGACAATTCAAACACTACGGAGACAAACCATGCTTGCGATGCGCACTGCCCTTGCGGGGGCGCTGCTGGCGGCCTGCGCGCCCGCCCTGGCCGGCACCGTCACGGTCATTACCTCCTTCCCCAAGGATCTCACCCAGGCCTACAAGACGGCCTTCGAGAAGACCAACCCCGACATCAAGCTGGAAATCCTCAACAAGAACACGGTGTCGGGAATCGCCTACGTGCGCGAGACGCCGGCGGGCCAGCGGCCGGAAGTGTTCTGGGCCAGCGCGCCCGACGCCTTCGAAGTGCTGGGCCGCGACAAGCTGCTGGCCAACGCTTCCAGCCTGGCCAACAAGGACGTGCCCGACAAGATCGGCAGCTATCCCGTCAACGACCCCGGCGGCATGTACCTGGGGCAGGCGCTGGCGGGCTACGGCATCATGTACAACACGCGCTACATCAAGGCGCACAAGCTGCCCGCCCCCCGGCAATGGAAAGACCTGCTGGCACCCGAATGGTTCGGCCACGTGGGCACCACCTCGCCGTCGCGCTCGGGCACCATGCACCTCACGGTGGAAACCATCCTGCAGGGCGAGGGCTGGGACGAGGGCTGGCGCACGCTGCTGCGCATGTCGGGCAACGCCAGCGCCATCACGGAGCGCTCTTTCGGCGTGCCCGACGGCGTGAACAACGGCCAGTTCGGCGCGGGGCCGGTGATCGACTTCTTCGGCCTGTCGAGCAAGTATTCCAAGTTTCCCGTCGATTTCGTGTACCCCGAGGAAACCGCCATCGTGCCGGCCAACATCGCCCTGATCGACGGCGCGAAGAACACCGAGGAAGGCAAGAAGTTCATCGCGTTCACGCTCAGCAAGGCCGGCCAGGAGCTGCTGCTGGAGCCCAGGATCTCGCGCCTGCCCGTGCTGCCGTATTCGCAATTGGCCGGCAAGATTCCGGAAGGCTATCCCGATCCGTCCGAGATCGCCAGGCGCAGCAAGGTGCATTTCGACGCCGAGCTCTCGCAGTCGCGCTATTACGTGGTGCAGTCGCTCTATGACCAGACCGTCACGTTCCGCCTGAAAGAGCTGCAGACGGCCACCAAGGCCATCTACGACGCCGAGGCCAGGCTCGGCGAAAAGGCCCGCTCCGGCAAGGCCGCCGAGCTGCTCGAGCGCGCGCGCAAGCTGGCCTGGACCCCGCTGATCGACGGCAAGCAGGCCGCCGACCCGCAGTTCCTCGCGATCTTCGGCGGCAATAAGAAAGACGCTGCCGTGAACCAGAAGATCACGCAGCTCGAAGGCGAATGGAACGGCAAGGCCAAGGCCAACTACGAGGAAGCCGCCAGGCTCGCCCGCGAGGCCATGTCGCTGTAGGCCGCACCCCGCCGCGCGGGGCCCGCGGCCGGTCCGCCGCGCCCCGCGCTTTTCCTGACACGCATTACGGGAATCTCGATGAATCATTCGGGCTATTCGCGCCTGTCCGCCGGCCCCGTGCTGACGGCGCTGCTGGTGTTCGGCTTTCTGCTGCTGTTCCTGGCGGTGCCGGTCGGCACCGTGTTCTACAGCGCTTTCGTCAACGCGGACGGCAGCCTGACCACGGGCCATTTCGGCGCCTTCTTCAACCAGCCCCTGATGCGCGAAGCGTTCTTCAACAGCCTGTACGTGGCGGGCTGGTCGGCGCTGCTGGCCTCGCTCATCGCCGTGCCGCTGGCATACTTCACCGTGCGCTTCGACTTCCGCGGCGCGCTGCTGATCCAGACCCTGGGCGTGCTGCCGCTCATCATGCCGCCCTTCGTGGGCGCGGTGGCCATGCAGCTCCTGTTCGGCCGCTCGGGCAGCGTGAACCTGCTGCTGGACGACGGGTTCGGCATCACCGTGCCTTTCATGGAAGGGCTCAACGGCGTCATCTTCGTCGAAGCGCTGCACTATTTCCCGTTCATCCTCATGAACCTGGTGGTGGCGCTGCGCAACATCGACGGCTCCATGGAGGAAGCGGCCTTCAACCTGGGCTCGCGCGGCTTCCGGCTGTTCTACCGCGTCATCTTCCCGCTCGCGCTGCCCGGCTACATCGCCGGCGCCTCGCTGGTGTTCGTGAAAGTGTTCGACGACCTGGGCACGCCGCTGGTGCTGGGCATCACCAACATGCTGGCGCCGCAGGCCTACCTGCGCATCACCCAGGTCGGGCTGGAAGATCCGCTGGGCTATGTGATCAGCGTCATCATGATCGGTTTTTCGATCCTGGCGCTCTGGCTGTCGGCCCGGGTGCTCAAGGGACGCGACTATTCCACGCTGCAAAAGGGCGGCAATTCCATCCAGAAGCGCCGCCTGCGGCCCGTCGAAAGCGTGCTGGCCTATGCCTGGATCATCCTGGTGCTGCTGCTGGTGCTCTCGCCCCACCTGGGCGTGCTGCTGCTTTCGCTGGCCAGCGTCTGGAGCTACGCGCCGCTGCCCGACGGCTACACGCTGGCCCACTACGCGGCGGTGTTTTCCGAATCACGCGGCATGATCGCCAACACGCTGCTCTACTGCGGCCTGGCGGCCGGCCTGGACGTGGCGCTGGGCACGGCCATCGCCTACCTGATGCTGCGCACCCGCCTGCCCGCGCGCCAATGGCTGGACTTCATGGCCTCGGCGGCGCTGGCGATTCCCGGCATCGTGCTGGCCATCGGCTACCTGCGCACCTTCCGCGGCGTGGAACTGCCGGGCGCCGGCACGCTGCTGACCTCGTCGTGGATCATCATCATGCTCGCCTATTCCGTGCGGCGCCTGCCCTACGCGCTGCGTTCCTGCGTGGCCGCGCTGCAGCAGATCAACGTGTCGCTCGAAGAAGCCGCGCAATCGGTGGGCGCCACGCGCCTGTCCACCATCCGGCGCGTGGTGGTGCCGCTGATGGCGGGCGGCATGCTGGCGGGGTTCGTCACCAGCTTCGTCACGGCGGCCGTGGAGCTGTCGGCCACCATCATGCTGGTTACCCGGGATAGCCAGGCTCCCATGAGCTATGGCATTTATCTGTACATGCAGAGCGCGGCCGGCCGCGGCCCCGGCGCCGCGCTGGGCGTGCTGGCCGTGGCCGCGGTGGCCGTCGGCACCTACGTATCGCACCTGCTGGTGGAGCGCGCGCAGGCGCGCCAGCGCCCAGCCCGCAACGAAGAGGAAAGCGCATGAAGAAGGTCAGCGTCGAGTGCCGGAATATCCGGCTGTCCTATGGCAAGACGGAAGTGCTCAAGGACGTGAACATCAGCATCGAGCCGGGAGAGTTCTTCGCCCTGCTGGGGCCGTCCGGATCGGGCAAGTCCACCCTGCTGCGCCTGATCGCGGGCTTCAACCGGCACACGCACGGCCAACTGCTGGTCGACGGCAAGGACATCAGCGGCACGCCGCCCTGGAACCGCAACATCGGCATGGTGTTCCAGAACTATGCGCTCTGGCCGCACATGACGGTCTGGGACAACGTGGCGTTCGGACTGGTCGAGCGGCGCCTGCCGCGCAACGAGATCCGCAGCCGTGTCGAGGCCGCGCTCGAACTGGTGGGGCTGGGCCAGTACGGCAAGCGCCGCCCCAACCAGTTGTCGGGCGGGCAGCAGCAGCGCGTGGCGCTGGCGCGCACCATCGTGATCGAGCCGCAGGTGCTGCTGCTGGACGAGCCGCTGTCGAACCTGGACAAGAAGCTGCGCGTGCAGATGCGCCAGGACCTGCTCAGCCTGCAGCGCCGCCTGGGCATCACCACCATTTTCGTCACGCACGACCAGGAAGAAGCCATGACCACCGCCGACCGCATGGCGGTGCTGGACCACGGCGTGGTGCAGCAGATCGGCACGCCCAGCACCCTGTTCGACTATCCTGTCAACCGCTTCGTGGCCAATTTCGTGGGCACCATGAACGTGCTGGAAGGCGACGTGCGCGAGCGCCGCAGCAGCAGCCTGGTGCTGGCCGTGGACGGCGTGGGCGACCTGCACCTGCCGCTGACCGGCGAAGCGCCGGCCGCGCGCGCCTGGCCGCGAGCTTCCGGCCGCACACCGTGCAGATCGAAATGGCCGACGGGCTGGGCGACGCGCGCTACGTGTGGCTGCCCGGCGTGGTGGCCAGCAGCGAGTTCCTGGGCGAGTTCACGCGCTACCAGGTGCAGGTGGGCGAGCAGCGGCTCACGGCCGACCAGTCGCATCTGGCCGGTCTGTCGCCCTTCCCCGTGGGCGCGCCGGTATCGGTCGGACTGGAGCCGACCCAGGTGCGCCTGCTGGCGGCCTGAGCCGCGCGGGCCGATGGAAATCTACCAGATCCGCGCCTTCGTCACGGTCGCGCGCGTAGGCAGCCTGACCAAGGCTGCCGAGGCGCTTTCGCTGACGCAGCCCGCGGTGACGGCGCAGATCAAGGCGCTGGAGCAAAGCCTGGGGGTGGCGCTGTTCGACCGCAGCGGCGGCCGGCTCACGCTGGCCAAGGCGGGCGAGATCCTGCTGCCCACCGCCGAATCGCTGCTGGTGCTGGGCGCGCAGTTCAAGGCCGAGGCGCAGCAGCTCCAAGGCAGCCTGCAGGGCCAGATCGAACTGGGCATGCCGAGCGAACAGCCGGATTTTCTCCGGCTGGGCGAGCTGGCGGCGGCGGTCACGCAGCGGCTGCCGCTCATCGAACTCAAGACCCAGACCCTGCCCGCCGCCACGCTGGCCGAACAGGTCAGCACCGGCCGCCTGCCGGCCGCGCTCACCATTGCCGCGCAT
>NZ_LHSJ01000130.1:0-11222 GCF_001270295.1 Achromobacter sp. DMS1
CCCGTGGCCCCGTACACGCCGCGCAGCAGCGCGAGCGTGACCCCGATGACGTATTCCGCCACCGCCCGGGCATTGGCGCCGGTGGCGGGCATGACGCGGATGCCGCGCGCCGCGCAGCCGTCCAGGTCGATGTTGTCCAGCCCCACGCCCAGCCGCCCCACCGCCTTCAGGCGCGGCGCGGGCGGCCAGCAACGCGGGCGTCTACGCGGCTGCGGTTGCGGACGATGAGCGCGTCGGCCTCGCCCGCCGCCGCGAGCAAGGCGCGCGCGACTCCGCCAGGCCGGGGTCGTAGCGCACCTCGAAGCGCTCGCGCAGCGCCTGGACGGCGGGTTCGTCCATGAACTCGGAAATCACGATCAGCATGGCGGCTCCGTTCAGGCGACCTGGATGTTGGCTTCGCGGATGATCCTGGACCAGCGGTCCACCTCCGACTTCAGGTAGGCCGCGAACTCTCCGGGGCCGCGCGGCTGGGGCACGAAGCCGAGCTGGCGCAGCGACTGCTGCATGGCCGGCTGCCGGAGCTGCCGCACGATGGCGTCGCCGACCCGCTCGACAAGCTCCGGCGGCGTGCGCGCGGGCATCATCACGCCGGTGAAGTTCTCGACGATGAGATCGGGCAGCCCCGCCTGCGCCACGGTGGGCACGTCGGGCAGGTCGGCGCTGCGTTCGCGCGTGGTGATGGCCAGCGCGCGCAGCGCGCCGCTCTTCACGTGCGCCAGCGACTCGGGGTAGTTGGAGAACACCACGTCCAGGTGTCCGCCGATGAGATCGGTGAGCGAGGGCGCGCCGCCCTTGTACGGTACGTGCATGAGCTTGAGCCCGGTGAGCTTCTGGTAGAGCGCCAGGGTGAGGTGCGGCGGCGTGCCGTTGCCGCTGGAGCCGGCCGACAGCGACTTGGCCCTGGCGGCGCGCGCCAGGTCTTCCATGCTGCGGATGCCGCTCTTGGCATTGACCACCACCATGATGGGCGAAGACGCCAGGCCGGCCACGGGCGTCAGGTCGCGCAGCAGGTCGTAGCCGGCCTTGCCGGTGAAAAGCGTGGCGTTGGCCGCGTGCGAAAGCGTGATGGCCAGCCAGGTGTAGCCGTCCGGGGCGGCGTGCGAGACGTGGGCCGCCCCGATGTTCGCGCTGCCGCCGGGTTTGTTTTCGACCACCACGTTCCAGCGCTCGGCGTCGCCCAGCGCCTTGCCCACCTGGCGCGCGGCCACGTCGGTCAGGCCGCCGGGAGGAAAGGGCACCACATAATTGATGGGACGGTCCGGCCAGGCGCTTTTCTGCGCCAGCGCGCGCTGCCAGGGCGCCAGGGCGCAGGCGCCGGCGCGCCAGCGCGGCCAGCACCGCGCACCGGGCGGACAGCGGGTGTTGCGGTTGTTCGTGACTCATTTCTCTTCCTCCTTGGGGGGGCGCCCGGGTAGGAATGCATGCGCCCGTACCGCTGGGGCTCGCGCCCGGGTCTGGTGGTGGCGTGGCGGATGGCGGGCCGCGTGGCGCGGCCCACGGTGCTCAAGCGCTTTCGAAGATGCGCGTGAGCACGAACTCGCGGTGGCCCAGGGCCTCGGCCGCCGTCCAGCGGCCGTTGGCGGTGGCCAGCATGCAGGCCAGCAGCTTGTCGCCGGCCTGGTCCAGGTCGATTTCGCGCTGCAGCAGGCCGCTGGTGTCCACGTCGATGTGTTCCGACATGGTGCGCACCGTGCGCGGGTTGGCGCAGATCTTGATGACGGGCAGGATGGGATTGCCGATGACGTTGCCCTGGCCCGTGGGAAAGAAATGCACCGCATATCCCGAGGCCGCGCACAGTGTGACCATCTCGGCCGCGGCCGACGACGAATCCATGAACCACAGCCCCGGCCCGTCGGGCGTCTCGGCCTTGTCCAGCACGCCGTCGACGCGGCACTTCCTGCCGATTTTCTGGATGTTGCCCAGCGCCTTTTCCTCGATGGTGGTGAGGCCGCCGGCGATGTTGCCCTTGGTGGGCTGCGATTCGGAAAGATCGCTGGTCTTCCAGCGGTCGATCATGGCCTGGTAGCGGTTGAACATGAACATGAACCGCTCGCGCACGGCGTCATTGGCGCAGCGCTCGGCCACGATGTGCTCGCGCCGGTGAGTTCCGAGGTTTCGCCGAACACCAGCGTGTTGCCCAGCGCGTAGAGCTTGTCGAAGGCGTTGCCCACCGTGGGGTTGGCGCCGCAGCCCGAGGTGGTGTCGGATTCGCCGCACTTGGTGGAGACCCAGAGTTCGGAAATCGGGCATTCGGTGCGCGAGAGCGCGGTGGCGTAGTGCACATATTCCTTGGCCTGCCGCGAGGCGCGCATGATGGTGTCGTGGTCGCCGTGCAGCTCGATGCTGAAGCCCGATACCGGCTTGCCGGTGGCGGCGATGCCGTCGACCACGCGCCGGGTCCAGCCTTCTTCGATGCCGATGACCACCACGGCGGCCACGTTGGGGTTGCAGCCCGTTCCGATGAGCGTGCGGAAATGCAGCTCCAGGTCTTCGCCGAACTGCAGCCGGCCGTAGGGGTGGGGCAGGGCGAGCGTGCCCTTGATGTTGTTGGCCACGGCCTCGGCCGCGGCGTTGGAGATATCGTCCACGGGCAGCACGATGACGTGGTTGCGCACGCCGACGCGGCCGTTGTCGCGGCGGTAGCCCTGGAAAGTGGTGGAGGCGTTGATGACGGACATGGGGATTCTTCCTTACGGGTGAGGGCTTACCAGCGCTTGGTCTTGATGTTGTGCACGTGGGCGTGCTCGCCCGCCTTGATGGGCGCGACCACGCGGCCGATGTCGGCCCCGTACTTGTAGACCGTGTCGCCCACGGCCATGTCCTTGAGCGCCACCTTGTGGCCGATGGGAATGTCCTGCGCGGCCCGCACGTGGATGATGCGGTCTTCGTCCATGATCCAGGCGTTGAGTTCGGTGCCCGCTGTCAGTCCTTCCACCACGGCGACCGCCACCGTGTCCTTGGCGTCATGCAATACGGCGTGAATCATTGTCTTGGTCTCCTCTTCCGGCGCGTCCGGGCGGACGCGCTGCCGTTGGTCAGGCCATCTTAGGTCGGGCGCATGGGCATGTCAACTAAATCATATAGATGAATTGTATGACTTGAGCGCGACTCGTCCGCGCCGCTACACTGTGCCTTCCCGAACATCGCGAAGCGTCTCAATGAACATCAGCCTTTCGTCGACGTGCCTTTGGGCAGCCCCCTGTATCAGCAGGTCAAGCAGGCGGTGCTGGCCGCGCTGGCGCAGGGAGAATGGAAACAGGGCGAGGCCATCCCGCCGGAAAAGCAGCTTGCCGAGCGGTTCGGCGTGTCCATCGGCACGTTGCGCAAGGCCATCGACGAACTGGCTGCCGAGAACATCCTCGTGCGGCACCAGGGGCGCGGCACCTATGTGGCGGCGCATACGCGCAATCATCATTTCTTCAAGTTCTTCCGCATCCTGCGGCAAGACGGCAGCAAAGCCTATCCGTCGACCGAACTGCTGCGCTTCCGGCGCACGCGCGCCACGGCGCTGGCCCGCGAGAAGCTCAACCTTCCGGCCAGCGCCTATATGTTCGAGTTCACCAACCTGCTCACGCTCAACGGCGACGTGGTGCTGGTGGACGACATCTGCCTGCCCGAGACGCGCTTTCCGGGCATGACGGAAGCCCATCTGCGCGACCGCCCCAGCACGCTGTACGCGCTCTACCAGGACGTGTTCGGCGTGAACGTCATCGCCACCGACGAGCGGCTGCGCACCTGCCTTGCCGACCGCGCCCATGCCCGCTGGCTGGGCGTGGAGGAGGGCGGCGCGCTGCTGGAGATCCGCCGCGTGGCTTACTCCTACAACCGCCAGCCGGTCGAATGGCGCATTTCCCGCGTCAATACCGAGCGCTACGAGTACCTGGGCCACGAGCCCTGGGAAGCGGGCGGCGGAGCGCGGCCATGACGGAGCGGGCGGCCGGGCCCGCGCCGAAGTGCTAGAATCCCCGCTGTCACATCGGCGCCGATTTGCCTGATCCGCTTGCGGGCGCCGCCAATAAATCCAGCTAAAGAGGTCCGAATGACCACTCCTGCCCTGAATCTGGCCGGCGAACCGGCCCACGCCCTTGCTCCCGAACCCGGCTCCGTCGGCCTGGTTTCTCCCACCTTCCTCCGCTTTGACGAACCGCTGCCGCTGGCAAGCGGGCAATCGCTCGCGTCCTACGAACTCGCGGTAGAAACCTATGGCACGCTGAACGCCGAGCGCAGCAACGCCGTGCTGATCTGCCACGCGCTCAACGCCTCGCATCACGTGGCGGGCCGGGCGGCAGGCAACCCGGCCGACGTGGGCTGGTGGGACAACATGGTGGGTCCGGGCAAGCCGGTGGACACCAACGTCTACTTCGTGATCGGCGTCAACAACCTCGGATCGTGCTTCGGCTCCACCGGCCCGGCGTCGATCAATCCGGAAACCGGCAAGCCCTGGGGCGCGGCCTTTCCGGTGCTGACGGTCGAAGACTGGGTGCGCGCGCAGGCCCGCGTGGCCGACCACTTCGGCATCGAGCGCTTTGCCGCCGTCATGGGCGGCTCGCTGGGCGGCATGCAGGCATTGAGCTGGGCCATCACGCTGCCGCGGCGGGTGGCGCATTGCGTGGTGATCGCCAGCACGCCACGCCTGTCGGCGCAGAACATCGGCTTTAACGAGGTGGCGCGGCGCGCCATCATCACCGACCCGGATTTCCACGGCGGCGACTATTACGCGCACGGCGCGGTGCCGCGCCGCGGCCTGTCGGTGGCGCGCATGATCGGCCACATCACGTACCTGTCCGACGACGACATGGCCGAGAAGTTCGGGCGCGCGCAGCGCGCGCCCGCCGAGAACGGCGCGTACCGCTACGGCTATGACGTGGAGTTCGAGGTCGAGTCGTACCTGCGCTACCAGGGCGAGAAGTTCACCCGCTACTTCGACGCCAACACCTATCTGCTCATCACCCGCGCGCTGGACTACTTCGATCCGGCGCGCAACACCGGCGGCGACCTGGCGCGCGCGCTGGCGCCGGCGCAGGCCGATTTCCTGCTGGTGTCGTTTTCCACGGACTGGCGCTTTCCGCCCGAGCGTTCGCGCGAGATCGTCCGCGCCCTGCTCAAGAACGCCCGGCCCGTCACCTACGCAGAAATCGACGCGCCGCACGGCCACGACGCCTTCCTGCTGGACGACGCGCGCTACCACGCGGTGGTGCGCGGCTATTACGAGCGCATCGCCCGCGAGCTGGGGCTCGCCGGCGCGGCCCTGACCGGAGAAAGCCCCGCATGACTTCCGCAACTCTGAGCCCCGCCGCCGGCGCGCTGCGGCCCGACTGGCCCGCATCGACGGCTGGATAGAGCCGGCAGCCGCGTGCTGGACCTGGGCTGCGGCGCGGCGCCCTGCTCGCGCATCTGCGCGACCATCGCCAGGTGCGCGGCGCGGGCGTGGAACTGGACGACGACTGCGTCATCGCCTGCGTGCGGCGCGGCGTCGAGGTCATCCAGCAGAACCTGGAAGACGGGCTGGCGCTCTTCGACGACGCGCAGTTCGACACGGTGGTGCTGTCGCAGACGCTGCAGTCCATGCACCGCACCGAGCACATCCTGCGCGAGATGGCGCGGGTGGCGCGCTACGGCGTGGTGTCGTTTCCCAACTTCGGCTACTGGCCGCACGGCTGGTCCATCCTGCGCGGACGCATGCCCGTCACCGGGCAGATGCCCTACCAGTGGTACAACACGCCGAACATCCACCTGTGCACGCTGCGCGACTTCGAGCGGCTGGCCGCCGACCTGGGTCTGCGCATCCTGGAGCGCGCCACCTTCAACGAGGGGCGCGAGGTGCGCGTGCTCCCGGGCTGGCGCAGCACGCTGGCCGTGTACCGCTTCGCGTCCTGAAGGCGGGCCGGGCCCGGCCCGGCCGCTGCCCTACAATGCCCCAAGCCCGCCGCCCCCGGCCGGGCCACGCATCGGGAGACCGCCATTTCCGCAGTACTGAACGTCTATACGAGTCCGCGCGTCGCGCCCCTGCTGGTGCTGGGTTTCGCCAGCGGGCTGCCGCTGGCCCTGTCGGGCAGCACCTTGCAGGCCTGGGCCACCGTGGAGGGCGTGCCGCTGCAGGAAATCGGTTTCCTCACCCTGGTCGGTTCGGCCTATACCCTCAAGTTCCTCTGGGCGCCTGGTGGACCGCTACGTGCCGCCGGTGCTGGGACGCCGGCGCGGCTGGATGCTGGTGACGCAGGCGCTGCTGGCGTTGACCATCATGGTGATGGGGCTGCTGTCGCCGTCGGAGGCGCTCAAGCCGCTGGCCCTGCTGGGGCTGCTGGTGGCCTTCCTGTCGGCCACGCAGGACATCGCCTTCGATGCATACTGCACCGACGTCCTGCACAAGGAAGAGCGCGGCGCCGGGGCGGCGGTCAAGGTGTTGGGCTACCGGCTGGCGATGATCGTCTCCGGGGGGCTGGCCTTCATCCTGGCCGACAGCGGCCTGCATTGGGGCGAGCACGTGCTCGTGCCGCCGCTGGGCTGGGGCCGCACCTACGTGTTGATGGGCGTGTTCATGCTGCTGTGCGCGCTGGCGACGCTGGCCGCGCCGGAGCCCGACCACGTGGCGCTGGCGCCGCGCCGCCTGCGCGAAGCGGTGGTGGAGCCGCTGTCGGAGTTCTTCAGCCGGCGCGGCGCGCTGGCGGTGCTGCTGCTCATCGTGCTGTACAAACTGGGCGACGCTTTCGCGGGCGCGCTGTCCACCACCTTCCTGCTGCGCGGCGCCGGCTATACGCCGACCGAGGTGGGGGCGGTGAACAAGGTCATGGGCATCGCGGCCACCATTGTGGGCGCGCTGGCCGGGGGCGCCGTCATGGCGCGCTGGAGCCTGTACCGTTCGCTGATGTGCTTCGGGGTGCTGCAGGGCGTGTCGAACCTGGCGTACTGGCTGATCGCCGTCAGCCCCCGCAACCTGTGGCTGATGGCCGCCGGCGTGGGGCTGGAGAACCTCTGCGGCGGCCTGGGCACGGCCGCCTTCGTGGGCCTGCTGATGGCGCTGTGCCGGCAGCGTTTCTCGGCCACGCAGTTCGCGCTGCTGTCGGGGCTATCGGCCGTGGGCCGCACGTACCTGGCCGGGCCGCTCACGCCGCCGCTGGTGCAGGAGCTGGGCTGGCCCGGCTTCTTCCTGGTGACGGTGGCGATCGCCGTGCCCGGCCTGCTGCTGCTGCACGCCTTGCGCGGGCGCATCGAAGCCATGGTGCGCGAGGGCGAGGACTGAGCCCCGCCCCGTGCGTGGCGCGGTCCGCCGCGGCTACTCTTCGGTGGTGAGCCGCACGATCAGCACGTCGCTGGGCAGCGATTCGAGCAGGCGCTCGGCCACGCTGCCGATCGCCGTGCGCAGGATGCCCGTGCGGCCGTGCGTGCCCGTCACCACCAGGTCGGAGCGGTGGGTGAACGAATACTCCGAGAGCACGGTTTCGGGCTGGCCGCATTCGAGCACCACCTTGGGCGCCGGCTTGCCGGACAGCTCGGGCGTGGCGGCGAGGAACGCGTGCGACTCCTGCTCGGCCGCCTTGTGGAAGCTGCGCACCACGGCTTCTTCCGGGGCGCGCTTGCCGTGGAACGGCACGTCGTAGGCATGGAACAGGGTCAGGTCGGCGTTGGGCACCAGGTCCAGCGCCGCGCGCAGGGCCTCGCGCGAGCCTTCCGAGAAGTCGGTGGCGACCAGCACGTCGCGGTACGGCTTGCGCGGCCGCGTCTTGACGATGAGCACCGGCTGGCTCGCCTTGCGCACCAGTTTCTCGACCGTGGTGCCCAGCAGCAGGCGGCCCAGCGTTTCGTCGCGCGCGATGCCGGTCACGATGAGCGAACAGCCGTAGCTGTCGGCGGTGGCCATGATCTGCGCGAGCGGATCGCCGGACACCACCACCACTTCGGTGCGCACCTTGGCGCCGGCCAGGTCTTCGGCCAGCTCGCGCTCGGCCAGGGCCTTGTGGTCAGGAGACAGGCGGCGCCAGACAGGCGTGGTGAGGCGGGCGGTCTGCCCTTGCGCTTCCATGACGTGCAGCACGATCAGGGGGCGATCCAGTTCTTGCGCCAGTTGCAGCGCCCGGTCCAGGGCGCGGTCGCCGCGCGAGCTGAGATCCGTGGCCAGCAGAATGGGGCCAGGTTGCTTAGACATGCTTTTCTCCCGTATTGAGGACCGGTTCGCGGCTCCCGCAATCCACGGACCGGCATTGCCGCCCTTGCGGGCACATGCCCATTGTCGCGCCGCGGTGCGCGTCCGGGCTTGACTGATATCAATGCATTTCCGAGCGTAAGGGATGCGGCCAAAGCAGGCAACGTCCGCTTGTGCGAAGTCTGCCGCCGCTTCAATACAATGGCGTTTGCGCAGAATCCGTCCCGGCCATGTTTTTCTCCACCATCTCCCCGCTATTGCTGCACAGCCTGTACCTGGTCGCGATCGTGGCCGAAGCCATGACGGCCGCCCTGTCGGCGGGGCGCCGCGACATGGACTGGCTGGGCGTGTGCGCCATTGCCTGCGTTACCGCCCTGGGGGGCGGTTCCGTGCGCGACGTGCTGCTGGGCCACTACCCGCTCACCTGGATCGTGCACCCCGAATATCTCTGGATGACGGCCGGGGCGGCCCTGCTCACGGCGCTCATCGCGCCGGTCATGCGGCGCCTGCGCAGCGTGTTCCTGCTGGCCGACGCGCTGGGCCTGGTGGCGTTCACCGTCATCGGCTGCCAGGTGGCCCAGCAGATGCAGCTTTCCGTCACGGTGGTGCTCATCAGCGGCATGATTACGGGCTGCGCGGGCGGCGTGCTGCGTGACGTGCTCTGCAACGAGGTGCCGCTGCTGTTCCGCAAGGAACTGTACGCCAGCGTCTCCGCCGCCACGGGCGCGCTGTATCTCGGGGGCCAGGCGCTGGGCCTGTCGGCCAACGCAGCGGTGCCGCTGGCGCTGGCCGCCGGCCTGGCGTTCCGCCTGCTGGCGCTGCGGTTCAACTGGCAGATGCCCAAGTTCGTTTATCGCGACGACTGGGATTGACGCCGCCCACCGCGCGGCAACCCGCCGATGAAACATTTTTATCATTCATGTTTCAATAGTTTTCTAGTATCGTCACGTTGTCGCAACACGCATCGCAGTACAAGGGGAGCCGATTGGACCTCAAAGCGCCCGCCACGATTCCACCCGCCACGATTCCGTATTTCCTCCAGGAACAGATTCGTGACCTGATCGTGGATGGCACCATCCGGCCCGGGCAGCCGCTGCGGGAACAAGAGCTCGAACAACGCTTCGGCACCAGCCGCAGCCCGATCCGCGAAGCCTTGCGCTTGCTGGAGCTCAGCGGCCTGGTCACCCATGTGCAGCGCAAGGGCTTTCGCGTCACGCTGTATTCGGAAGTCCAGATTCGCCACTTGTACGAGCTGCGCGCCGAGCTGGAGGCCTATTGCCTGCGCCAGGTTGCCTCTCTGCCGGACCTGGGCCCGCTGCTGGACCAGCTACGCCGCCTGGATGCGGCGCGCGACGATGCCTTCGCCCGGCGGGACATACGCGCCTATCTGGCCGCGCTGCGCGATTTCTATCTCGTGGGCGCGCGCCACACCGGCAACGCGCCCCTGCGCGACGTGCTGGCTAAGCTCTACGAGCAGGTGGAGCCGCTGCGCTACATGCTGGCGCGGCGCATCTTCGAATCGGGCGTCAAGCCGGATCTCACCGAAGGCGTCGCCGATGCCCTGGAGCGCGGCGACTTCGACCACGCCGCGCAATTGGCGCGCGGCCACGTGCTGACTGCCTTGCCCGGCATTCTGGAAGCCTACCGCGATACCCTGGCGCAGGACGCGCAGGCGCAGCCGCGTCTGCCGCGCTGATCCGCGCCGGGGCTTATCCCGCTTTCGGCCGGCTCCCCTGGCCGGGCGTGCGCACTTCGATGCCCGCATCTTCGAGCGCGCGGCGGATGCCGCTGGCGAAGACCAGCGCGTTGGGCTGGTCGCCATGGATGCAGAGCGTGTCCGCCTGCACCGCCACGTCCTTGCCGCCCACCGAGCGCACCTTGCCCTCGCGCACCATGCGCACCACCTGGGCCACGGCCTGTTCCACGTCTTCGATCATGGCGTCCGGGCGCGTGCGCGGAGTGAGCGAGCCGTCGTCCTGGTAAGTGCGGTCGGCGAAGACTTCGCTGGCGGCCGTCAGGCCGAGCTTGCGCGCCGCGTCGATGAGACGGCTGCCTGCCAGACCGTACAGGATGAGCGTCGCATCCACGTCCTTGACCGCCTGGCAGATGGCCTCGGCCAGCGGCGCGTCCTTGGCGGCCATGTTGTAGAGCGCGCCGTGCGCCTTGACGTGATGCAGGCGGGCGCCCTGCGAGGCGGCCACGCCGGCCAGCGCGCCGATCTGGTAGACCACGATGTCGTAGGCTTCCTGGGGGCTGATCTGCATGACGCGGCGGCCGAATCCGGCCAGGTCCTGCAGGCTGGGATGGGCGCCCGGCGCCACGCCGTGCCCGAGCGCGGCGGCCAGGGTCTTGCGCATGGTGGCGGGGTCGCCGCCGTGAAAGCCACAGGCGATGTTGGCCGAGCTGACGTAGGCCAGCACTTCGGCGTCGTTGCCCATTTTCCAGGCGCCGTAGCTTTCGCCCATGTCGCAGTTCAGGTCGATACTTGCATTCATGAGGACTCTCCGTCGTTGAGCAGGGCGCGCAGGGGGGCCAGCGCCTCGTGCAATTGCGCGAAAGCGCGTTCCCGCGCGGCGTCCAGCCGTTGCGCCTCTTCGAGCGGAATGGGCTCGAAGCGCAGGGCGTGCCCTGGCGCGCATTGCGCGAGTAGGGGCAGGTCCACCGTGGCGATCTGCGCGATCTTGGGGTAGCCGCCGGTGGTCTGGCGGTCGGCCATGAGAATGATGGCCTCGCCGCCGGCCGGCACCTGTACCGTGCCGAAGCACGCGGCTTCCGACAGCATCTGGCGCGGCGCATCCATGGCGAGCGCCGGGCCGGTGAGCCGGTACCCCATGCGGTCGGACTGCGGGCTGATGCGGAACTCGGCTTCGGCGAAGGCGCGCCGCGACGCGGCGGAGAACTCGTTCCAGTGGCGGCCGGGCAGGAAGCGGATGCCGGCGCGCGTGCGGCCGCCCAGGGCCGACGGCAGGTAGACACGCAGGTTCCACAGGGCCTGGGCCAGCGCGTCCAGGTCGGCGCCGGGCCGCAGCGGCCTGGCCAGCGGCACCTGGTCGCCCTTGGCGAGCGCGCGTCCATGGAAGCC
>NZ_LHSJ01000131.1:0-11137 GCF_001270295.1 Achromobacter sp. DMS1
GGGCCGCGCGCCGCCGCAGCCGGTACATGCCGCGCAGGATGCCGGCGCGCACGGCATCGTCATCCGGCAGGTCGGGCTGGGCCAGGTTTTCGTTGGTGACGGTGAGGTAATAGAATTCGTCGCGCTGTTCGTCGAGCATGCGGCGCATGCCGTGCTCGATGATGATGGCCGCTTCATAGGCATAGGCCGGATCGTAGGCGCGGCAGTTGGGTATGGCCGCGGCCATGAGATGGCTGGAGCCGTCCTGGTGCTGCAGGCCCTCGCCGCCCAGCGTGGTGCGCCCCGAGGTCGCGCCGATGAGAAAGCCCCGCGTGCGCTGGTCGGCCGCCGCCCAGATCAGGTCGCCGATGCGCTGGAAGCCGAACATCGAGTAATAGATATAGAAGGGCAGCATGGGCAGTCCATGCACCGAGTAGCTGGTGCCCGCCGCCGTCCACGAAGAGATGGCCCCGGCTTCCGTAATGCCTTCCTCGAGGATCTGGCCGTCGCGCGCCTCGCGGTAATAGAGCACCGAGCCGATGTCTTCCGGCTCGTAGAGCTGGCCCTGCGCGGAATAGATGCCGATCTGCCGGAACAGGTTGGCCATGCCGAAGGTGCGGGCCTCGTCGGCCACGATGGGCACGATGCGGGGGCCCAGTGCGGGGTTCTTGAGCAGCGCGGTCAGCATGCGCACCAGGGCCATGGTGGACGACATTTCCTTGCCCGCGGCCGCCAGCGCGAAGCGCGCCCATTGTTCCACCGGCGGCGGGGCCAGGCGGGGCGACTGGCCGCTGCGGCGCGGAATGTGGCCGCCCAGCGCCGCGCGCCGGCTGCGCAGATGGCGCAGCTCGGCGCTGTCTTCGGCGGGGCGGTAGAACTTCAGGGCCAGGCAGTCCTCGTCGGGGATCGGCAGGGCGAAGCGGTCGCGGAAGGCGAGCAGGGCCTCGCCGTCCAGCTTCTTCTGCTGGTGCGTGGTCATCTTGCCCTGGCCCGCCGCGCCCATGCCGAAGCCCTTCTTGGTCTGGGCCAGTATCACGGTGGGCTGGCCGCGGTGGCGCACCGCGCGGTGATACGCGGCGTGGATCTTCACCATGTCGTGGCCGCCCCGGTGCAGGCGGTCGATGGCCTCGTCGGTCCAGTCGGCCACGAGCGCGGCCAGCTCGGGGTTCTGGTTGAAGAAGTGGGTGCGGTTGAAGGCGCCGTCGTTGGCCGCGAAGGTCTGGAACTGGCCGTCCACCGTGCCCGCGAAGGCGCGCGCCAGCGCGCCCGTGGCGTCGCGCCGCAGCAGCGCGTCCCAGTCGCTGCCCCAGACGAGCTTGATGACGTTCCAGCCCGCGCCGGCATACAGGGTTTCCAGCTCGTCGATGATGCGGCCGTTGCCGCGCACCGGGCCGTCCAGGCGCTGCAGGTTGCAGTTCACGACGAAGACCAGGTTGTCCAGCTTCTCGCGGGCGGCCAGCGTGAGGGCGGCGATGGATTCGGGTTCGTCCATTTCGCCGTCGCCGAAAATGCCCCACACCTTGCGGTCGCCGGCGGGAAGGAGCGAGCGGTGTTCCAGATAGCGCATGAAGCGCGCCTGGTAGATGGCATTGATGGGGCCGATACCCATGGAGCCGGTGGGAAACTGCCAGAAGTCCGGCATCAGCCAGGGGTGGGGATAGGAAGACAGGCCGCGCAGGCCGCGGGCGGACGCGGTGATCTCCTGGCGGAAATGCGCCAGGTCGTCTTCGCCGAGAAAGCCTTCCAGGTAGGCGCGGGCGTACACCCCGGGCGCGGAGTGCGGCTGCATGTAGACCAGGTCGCCGGGGTTGCCGGGCGTGCCGGCGCGGAAGAAATGGTTGAACCCGACTTCGAACAGGTCGGCGGCCGAGGCATAGCTGGCGATGTGCCCGCCCAGCTCGCCGTGCGCCTGGTTGGCGCGCACCACCATCGCCAGCGCGTTCCAGCGGTTGATGCTGGCGATGCGCTCCTCGACCGCGAGATTGCCCGGAAAGGGCGGCTCCTGGTCGGCGGGAATGGTGTTGAGATAGGGCGTGCGGACCTGCCCGCCCGCGCGCAGGCCCAGCGCCGCGGCATGGCCCAGCAGGCTGTCCAGCACGTAGGCGGCGCGCTCCGGACCCCCGTGCTGCGCCAGCGCCTGCAAGGCGTCTCGCCATTCGGCGGTTTCGGCGGGATCGGTATCCTGCGGGGCGGCGGAACCCGCGTCGGTGTGGCGATGATCGCGCATGATGCTTGTCTCCTTTTCGGCCCTCATGCTAGACCGGTGCGCGGGGCATGAGGCATCGAAATCCGGGCGCGGGCCGCGTCGATTCAGCATAATCTATTATCGTTCTGGCGTTTCGCGGCAGTTTCGGCTGCCGCAGGACGCATAAGCGCGGCAGGCCCTGCGCACGTCGGCCGGCCGCGGGCTACGGAGATATGCAATGACCCTACCCCTCAGTGTGCCGGCGCGGGTGACGCTGCCGGAGCTGACATTCCGCGGCGTGCTGCTGGGCGCCCTCATCACGGTAATCTTCACCGCATCCAACGTCTTCCTCGGCCTCAAGGTGGGGATGACCTTTTCCTCGGCCATTCCGGCGGCCGTGATCTCCATGTCGGTGCTGCGCCTCTTCAAGGACGCCAACATCCTGGAGAACAACATGGTGCAGACCCAGGCCTCGGCGGCCGGGACGCTGTCCTCCATTATCTTCATCCTGCCTGCCCTGGTCATGATGGGGCACTGGCAGGGCTTTCCGTTCTGGCAGACGCTGGGCATCTGCGCGGCCGGGGGCATGCTGGGCGTGATGTTCACCATTCCGCTGCGCCATGTCATGGTGGTGCAGAGCGACCTGCCCTACCCCGAGGGCGTGGCGGCCGCCGAGATCCTGCGCGTGGGCAGCGCCGAGCGCGCGCTGGACGCGCAGGCCGAGGCGGGCGGCGCACCGCAAGGCGGCGCCCAGACGCAGGCCGCCACCGGCATGGCCGACATCGTCACCGGCGGCGCGGCCGCCGCGCTGGTGAGCTTCGCCGCTGGCGGCCTGCGGGTGCTGGGCGACGGCGTGAGCCGCTGGTTCGAACTGGGCGGGGCCGTGTTCCGGCTGCCGATGGGATTTTCGCTGGCCCTGCTGGGCGCGGGATACCTGATCGGCATCGTGGCCGGGCTGGCGATGTTCACGGGGCTGGTGATCGCCTGGGGCGTCGCGGTGCCGGTGCTGACCGCGCAGGGCGTCATCCCGGCCGGGCAGACCGCGGCGCAGTACGCCACCGGCATCTGGTCCTCGCAGGTGCGGTTCATCGGCGCGGGCGTCATCGGCGTGGGCGCCATCTGGACGCTGGCCACGCTGTTCATGCCCATGGTGCGCGGGCTCAAGGCTTCGTTTTCCGCCATCGGCAAGCCCAGCGGCCCGCGCGAGGGCGGCACGCCGCGCACCGAGCGCGACATGCCCGCGTTGTGGATTTCGGCCGTGACGCTGGCGCTGGTGGCGATCCTGGTCGCGACTTTCTACGTGTTCGTCGCCGGGGCCGCGCCGCTGCCGGCCGCCTCCATCTGGAAGCTGGTGGCCTACGCGGTGCTGTTTGCCTTCGTGTTCGGCTTCCTGGTGGCGGCGGCCTGCGGCTACATGGCGGGCCTGGTGGGCTCCTCGACCAGCCCCATCTCCGGCGTGGGCATTGTCGCCATCGTGCTGGTGTCGCTGCTGATGCTGGTGCTGGGGCGCGAACTGCTGGACGTGGAGCACGGCACGCGCATCGCGATCGCGCTGGCGATCTTCAGCACCTCGGCGGTGGTGGCGGTGGCCTCGATTTCCAACGACAACCTGCAGGACCTCAAGACCGGCTGGCTGGTGGGCGCCACGCCGTGGCGGCAGCAGGTGGCGCTGCTGATCGGCTGCGTGGTGGGCGCGGCGGTGATCTCGCCCGTGCTGGACCTGCTCTACAACGCCTACGGTTTTGCCGACGCCATGCCGCGCCAGGGCATGGACCCGGCCCAGGCCCTGTCGGCGCCGCAGGCGACGCTGATGCTGGCGATCGCGCGCGGCATTTTCACGCACCAGCTGAACTGGACCATGATTCTCGTCGGCATGGCGGCGGGCGTGGCGCTCATCGTGGCCGACGAGATCATGAAGCGCGTCTTCAAGGTGGCGCGGATTCCCGTGCTGGCCGTGGGCATCGGCATCTACCTGCCGCCGACCGTGGCCGCGCCCATCGTGGTCGGCGCGGTGCTGGCCTGGCTGCTGGAGCGCGCGCTGCGCCGCCGCGCGCAGGCCGCGGGCCAGCCCTACGCGCGCCATGCCGACGCCGCCAACCGCCGCGGCGTGCTCATCGCCTCGGGCTTGATCGTGGGCGAGAGCCTGGTCGGCGTGCTGATGGCGGCCGTGATCGGGGCGACCGGCAGCAATGCCCCGCTGGCCGTGGCGGGCGAGGGGTTCGAGCAGACCGCCTCGTACCTGGGCCTGGCCGTTTTCGTGCTGGTGGCGGTGCTGTTCTGGCGCCGCGTGATGCGCCTGGCCTGAGCCCGCTCAGGCCAGCAGGTCGGCCAGCGTGCGCGCCACCACCTTGGTGGCGCGGCGCAGGTCTTCCAGCACCAGGCGCTCGTCGCTGCGCTTGGCGTGCGATTCCAGCACCGTGCGCGGACCGGCGCCGTACAGCACGCAGGGAATGCCGGCCTCGGCGTAGAGCCGCGCGTCGGTATAGAGCGGCGTGCCCATGGCCGGGACCGCCGCGCCGAAGACCGCCGCGCCATGCCGCTGGATGGCCCGCACCAAGGGCTCGCTGCCGGGCAGGGGGCGCATGGCCCGGGCGAGCAGCAGGCGCCGGGTTTCGACGCGTATGCCCGGCAGGGCGCCGGCGGCCTGCCGGATGACGCGCAGGATGCCGGTTTCCACCTCGGCCGGATCTTCTTCCGGAATCATGCGGCGGTCGAGCTTGAACACCACCTTGCCCGGCACCACGTTGGTGTTGGTGCCGCCTTCGATGCGGCCCACGTTCAGGTAGGGGTGGCCGATGCCCGGCACGCCGGAGCGTATCGACGGGTAGCCCGCGTTCAGCGCATACAGCGCATCGAGAATGGCCACCGCGCCGCGCAGCGCGTCCACGCCGCTGGCGGGAATGGCGGCATGGGCCATCTTGCCGTGCACCGTGACTTCGATCTGCAGGCAGCCGTTGTGCGCGGTGATGACCTCATAGCCGAAGCCGGCGGCGATCAGCAGGTCGGGGCGGGTGAGCTTCTGCTCGAGCAGCCAGCCCGGCCCCAGCAGCCCGCCGAATTCCTCGTCGTAGGTGAAATGCAGCTCGATTGCGCCGCGTCGAGGCCGGGCCTGCGCTTCCAGCGCGCGCACCGCGAAGGTGTAGGTGGCGAAATCGCTCTTGCTGACGGCGGCGGCGCGGCCGTACAGGCAGCCGTCGTCGATCTCGCCGCCATACGGGTCGCGTGTCCAGCCCTCGCCGGGCGGCACCACGTCGCCGTGGGCATTGAGCGCCACGCAGGGACCGCCCGCGCCGTAGGGCCGGCGCACGATGAGGTTGGTAATGGACCGCATGCCGTAGCCGTGCACGGCGTCGGCGGGCACGGCATGCGATTCCGCTTCCAGGCCCCAGCCTCGCAGCAGTTCGGCGGTGCGGGCGGCGTGGGGCGCGTTGTCGCCCGGCGGCGTGTCGGTGGGTATGCGCACGAGCGCCTGCAGAAAGGCGACCTGCTCGTCGAAGTGGGCGTCGATCCAGGCGTCGAGCTTGGCGTAGTCGGTCATGGTTCAGCCTTGCTCCGATCCGCCGGCCAGGTCGTCCAGCAGTCGCAGCATGGCTTCGGCGGCCAGCTGCATGTCGTGGCTGGTGGTGGATTCCAGCGGGTTGTGGCTGATGCCGCCGTTCTGTCCGCGCACGAACAGCATGGCTTGCGGCATGATCTCGTGCAGCTTCATGGCGTCGTGGCCGGCGCCGCTGGGCATGCGGTGCACGGGCACGCCCAGCGCGTCGACGGCGGCTTCCCAGCGGGCCTGCCATTGCGGATGGCTCGGCGCCGCGCTGGCGCGCATGGTTTCTTCCAGTTCGCGGCGCAGGCCGCGCCGCGCGCAGATGGCGTCCAGCTCGGCCAGCACGTCGCGCGCGAGGGCGTCGCGCTGCGGGTCGCTGGGCGCGCGCAGGTCCAGGCTCAGACGGCATTCGCCCGGGATGACGTTGATCGAGCCGCCCGGGACATCCAGCATGCCCACCGTGCCCACCGACCCGGCGTCGGCCGCGGCGCGTCGCTCCACATACAGGATGAGCTCGGCCGCGGCGGCGGCCGCGTCCCGCCGCCGGTCCATGGGCGTGGTGCCCGCGTGGCCGGCCATGCCGAGTATCCGCACGCGATAGCGCAGGCAACCGTTGATGGACGTGACCACGCCCAGCGGCAGGCCCAGTTCGTACAGCACCGGCCCCTGTTCGATGTGCACTTCCACGAACCCCAGGTAGCGGGCGGGATCGCGCTTGAGCCGGGCGATGTCTTCGGCGCGCAGGCCGGCCCGCGCCATGGCCTGGCGCAGCGTGACGCCGTCGGCGTCACGCTGGTCCAGCCAGGCGGGCTGGAAGCCGCCGACCAGCGCGCCGGAGCCGAGGAAGGTGGCCGGGAAGCGCTGGCCTTCCTCTTCGGCGAATCCGATCACTTCGAGGTGGAACGGCAAGCGGCGGCCCTGGCGGCGCAGTTCGCGCACGCAGGCCATGGGGGTGAAGATGCCGAGCCGGCCGTCGTACTTGCCGGCGTTGCGCACCGTGTCGTAGTGGCTACCTGTCATCAGGGTGGGGGCCTGGGGATCGGCGGCGCGGTAGATGCCCACCACGTTGCCCACCGCGTCGGTGCCGACTTCGTCGAAGCCGCATTCGCCCATCCATTGCGAGATGCGCTGCGCGCAGGCCCGGTGGGCCTCGGTGAGGTAGGTGACCGTGAGCTGGCCTCTTTCGGCGTATCCCGGGTCGCTGTGGGCGCTCAGTTCCTCCTGCCAGTCCCAGATCCGGTCGCCCATGGCGGTGTCGGCGCCGAAGCGGCGGGGCAAGGCGCAGCTCGGCGCTGCGGTGCAGCGCCCGCAGCGCTTCGCCGCGTTCCAGGTCGGCGGGATGATCCAGGCGGCGCCTGAGCATGTCCTCGGCCTGCGCCGCGTCCAGCGGCGCGCCGCGCGGGCCGGCTTCGGCGAGCACGCAGGGGTAGCCGAACCGCGCCTCGTATTCATCGGCCAGCCAGGCGGGCGCGCCGGGGGCGCGCGCCTGGCTGCGCAGCATCGCCGTCTGCGCTTCGGCGCCGGCTTCGTCCACCGCCTGCCGCAGACGCTGCTGCAGCTCGGCCAGGGAGCGGAAGGGGCGGGCGGCGAGCGCGGCCCGGGCGATCCAGGGCGCGTGGTCGTACAGGCCGTCGAGCAGGCGGAGGGCTTCGTCGTGCGGCGCGCGGTTGAGATCGGCGAGAGTGGCGGGGGTCATGGAGCGCTCGGATGGAAACGGGGGGCGGGAAGTCTCATAGAGTACAAAAGATGTATACAAATTTCCAGTGCACCGGCCGGCGCCCAGGCCGCGTGCGGAATGTGATCCGCTTGCGTGCCCGCGCGCTGCCGCAGGCGGTCTCGGCGAATATCGGACATCCGGACGAGGCTTGCATGCAACAGGCCGACGCCCGCCGTGCAAAATATGATGCGCCGCCGCATCTCGAAATGCCTGACATTGCGGGCGAGTAACCGGCGCAATGCCCGGCGTTGCCAGGACATTCCAGGCTTGCATGACTCCATTCCAAATCGGCTTTTGCGGCACGCAATGCCGAAAAGACACCCGTAAACTCAAAGGGTTATACTTTCGCCCATACGGCTTTCAAGGCTCGTACGCGCCTTCTGCCCCTGCTATCCGCTAACCGGGAAGCCCGTGTCGCGGAAGGTTTTCTCCTGCATCGTGTCGAGTGAAGCACTCGTAAAGGTGAAGCGATATGTCTTCGGAAATAGAGTCCCTATCCACGTCTTACTTGTTTGGGGGTAATGCCCCCTACGTCGAAGAGCTTTACGAAGCCTACCTCGACAACCCGGGTTCGGTGCCCGACAACTGGCGCGAATATTTCGATCAGCTCCAGCACGCCCCCGCCACCGACGGCCAGGAATCCACCCGCGATCAGGCCCACGCTCCCATCGTCGAATCCTTTGCGCAACGCGCCCGCGCCAACGCCTTCGTGCAGCGCGTCGCCGAGCCGGATCTCACCGTGGCGAGCAAGCAGGTGTCGGTGCAGTCGCTGATCGCCGCCTACCGCTCGCTGGGCTCGCGCTGGGCCGACCTCGATCCGCTCAAGCGCCAGGAACGTCCGCCCATCCCCGAACTCGACCCGGCCTTCTACGGCCTGACCGAAGCAGACCTCGACCAGACCTATTCCGCTACCAATACGTACTTCACGACCGCCAGCACCATGACGCTGCGCGACATCCTGAAGGCGTTGCGCGACACGTACTGCCGCTCCATCGGCGCCGAATTCACGCACATCTCCGACCCCGCCGCCAAGCGCTGGATCCAGGAACGCCTGGAGTCCACCCTGGGCGCGCCGAACTACACGGCCGAAGAAAAGCGCCACATCCTCCAGCAGCTGACCGAAGCCGAAGGTCTCGAGCGCTTCCTGCACACCAAGTACGTGGGCCAGAAGCGCTTCTCGCTGGAAGGCGGCGAAAGCTTCATCGCCTCGATGGACGAAGTGGTGAACCACGCCGGCGAGAACGGCGTGCAGGAAATCGTCGTGGGCATGGCCCACCGCGGCCGCCTCAACCTGCTCGTGAACATCATGGGCAAGATGCCCGGCGACCTCTTCGCCGAGTTCGAGGGCAAGCACGCCGAAGGTCTGACCGACGGCGACGTGAAGTACCACAACGGCTTTTCCAGCGACCTCTCCACGCGCGGCGGCCCGGTCCACCTGTCGCTGGCGTTCAACCCCTCCCACCTCGAAATCGTGAATCCTGTGGTCGAGGGCAGCGCGCGCGCGCGCCAGGAACGCCGCGGCGACACCGAAGGCAAGCAGGTCCTGCCCGTGCTGGTGCACGGCGACGCGGCCTTCGCCGGCCAGGGCGTGGTCATGGAAACGCTGAACCTCGCGCAGACCCGCGGCTACGGCACGGGCGGCACGCTGCACATCGTCATCAACAACCAGATCGGCTTCACCACGTCCGATCCGCGCGATTCGCGTTCCACGCTGTATTGCACCGACGTGGTCAAGATGATCGAGGCGCCCGTCTTCCACGTGAACGGCGACGATCCCGAAGCCGTGGTCTTCGTGACCAAGCTGGCCCTGGACTACCGCCTGCAGTTCCGCCACGACGTGGTGGTGGACATCGTCTGCTTCCGCAAGCTGGGCCACAACGAGCAGGACACCCCCTCGCTCACGCAGCCGCTGATGTACAAGCGCATCGGCCATCATCCCGGCACCCGCAAGCTGTACGCCGACAAGCTCACCACGCAGGGCGTGCTGGCCGAGGGCGAAGCCGACCAGCTCGTCAAGGACTACCGCCAGCTCATGGAAGACGGCCAGCGCACCATCGAGCCGGTGCTGACCGACTACAAGAGCAAGTACGCCATCGACTGGTCGCCGTTCCTGGGCGCCAAGTGGACCGACCAGGCCGACACCGCCGTGCCGCTGGCCGAGCTCAAGCGCATCGGCGAGCGCATCACCACGGTTCCCGACGGCTTCACCGTGCACCCGCTGGTGGCCAAGCTGCTGAACGACCGCCGCGCCATGGCCAAGGGCGAGCTGAACCTCGACTGGGGCATGGGCGAGCACCTGGCCTTCGCCACCCTGGTGGCCTCGGGCTACGCCGTGCGCATCACCGGCCAGGACTCCGGCCGCGGCACGTTCACGCACCGCCACGCCGTGCTGCACGACCAGAACCGCGAGCGCTGGGACGACGGCACCTACATCCCCCTGCAGAACGTCTCGGAAGGCCAGGCGCCCTTCACCGTCATCGACTCCGTGCTGTCCGAAGAGGCGGTGCTGGGCTTCGAATACGGCTATTCCAGCGCCGAGCCCAACACGCTGACCATCTGGGAAGGCCAGTTCGGCGACTTCGTCAACGGCGCCCAGGTCGTGATCGACCAGTTCATCAGCTCGGGCGAAGCCAAGTGGGGCCGCCAGTCGGGCCTGACCCTGATGCTGCCGCACGGCTACGAAGGCCAGGGGCCCGAGCACTCGTCGGGCCGCATCGAGCGATTCCTGCAGCTTTGCGCCGACAACAACATGCAGGTCATCCAGCCGACCACGGCTTCGCAGATCTTCCACGTGCTGCGCCGCCAGATGATCCGCCCGTTCCGCAAGCCGCTGGTGCTGTTCACGCCCAAGTCGTTGCTGCGCAACAAGGACGCGGGCTCGCCGCTCACCGAACTGGCCGGCGGCAGCTTCCGCCCGGTGATCGGCGAGCTGGACGAGTCCATCGACGCCGGCAAGGTCAAGCGCGTGCTGGTCTGCTCGGGCAAGGTCTACTACGACCTGGTCCACGCCCGCCGCGAGCGCGGCGCCGACAACGTCGCCATCATGCGCGTCGAGCAGCTTTATCCGTTCGCCCACAAGGCGTTCGAAGCCGAGATGCGCAAGTACCCGAAGGCCACCGAGGTCATCTGGGTCCAGGACGAGCCCCAGAACCAGGGCCCGTGGTTCTACGTGCAGCACCATGTGTACGAGAACATGGTCGAAGGCCAGAAGCTCGGCTACGCCGGCCGCCCGGCGTCGGCCTCGCCGGCCGTGGGCTACCTCGCCAAGCACCAGGAGCAGCAGAAGGCCCTGATCGAGGCGGCTTTCGCGCCCAAGTTCAAGACCATGCTGACGAAGTAAGCATCACACGCCGCATGCGACGTCCGCGGCAAGCGACCGGAACGCCCGTTTCGACCTTGCCGCGGCCCGTTACCAGAATACAAACTCTACGGAATACACAAAATGGCTATTACCGACGTCGTCGTCCCCCAACTGTCCGAGTCCGTCTCCGAAGCCACGCTGCTCACCTGGAAGAAGCAGCCGGGCGCCGCGGTTGAAGCGGACGAAATCCTCATCGAAGTCGAAACCGACAAAGTCGTGCTCGAAGTGCCGGCCCCGGCTTCGGGCGTGCTGGCCGAAATCGTCAAGGGCGACGGCAGCACCGTGACCTCCGGCGAAGTCCTGGCCCGCATCGATACCGACGCCAAGGCCGCCGCCGCTCCCGCCACCGCGCCC
>NZ_LHSJ01000132.1:0-10933 GCF_001270295.1 Achromobacter sp. DMS1
CGCCGCCGGACATGAAGAGCAGGTCGTCGCTGCGCACCGCGCGCCACGTCGGCGGCACGGTGCCGGCCCACTGGCCCGACGAGAAGGCCGGCATGACGGCGTCGTCGATGCCGGGCGTGAGCGGCGCGAGGCAGTCGCGCGCCGCTTCGACCACTTCGCTGTCTTCCTGGGCGAACTTGCCTTGCAGGCCGTGGACGTGCATGTGGTCCACGCCCGCCAGGCGCCAAAGCGTCTGGTAGGCCTGGAAGCCGATGCCCAGCCAGGGATGGCGCGAGAGCGCGCCGTAGCCGTTGCGGTGGCCATGCAGCGCGAGCGGGGTGGCGCGCCGCAGGGTCTGGATGGCGGAATAGCCGCAGTAGTTCAGGCTCGCCATGACGCAGGTGCCGCCTTCGCGCTCGACCATTTCGGCGTGGCGCAGCATGGCGCCGGTTTCGTCGCTGATGTTGAAGGCCACCATCACCTGCCGCCCGGTGCGCTCGCGGTGCGCGCGCACCACGGCCATGACGGCCGCCACGCGCTGCGCCAGCGGCGCATGGGCGGGGTTGGCGCACACTTCATCGTCCTTGATGAAATCCACGCCCGCGGCGCAAAGCTGGGCCGCGAGGTGCGCCGTCTGCTCCGGCGACAGGCCCACGTTGGGCTTGATGATGGTGCCCACCAGCGGGCCGCCGGCCACGCCGGCCAGCGCGCGCGTGCCGGCGATGCCCGCGCGCGGCATCTCGAATTGCGCGCGGTAGTTGGCGGGCAGTTCCAGCCGTTCCAGCCGCAGGCCCGTGACTTCGCCCAGGTCGTACAGGTTGCCGCTCACCGTGGCCGCCAGGGTGGGCAGGTTGGCTCCCACATTGGCGGCCGGAAAGGCGATGCGCACGCGGGCGCGGCGAAACGGCCCGCCCGCGCCCTGGCGCGTCAGCCAGGCGTTGGGCAGGCGGGGGCTTCGGCCGGCGGCAGCTCCTCGACGGCTTCGACCTGCGCGCGGGCGCGGGCCCGCAGTTCGTCGGTTTCTCCCTGGACCCGGGTGAACGTGCCGCAGGACTGTTCGCCCGCCATGACGCCGGCAACCCGGGCGGGGTCCAGCGGGGTCTCTACGAGATAGGTGGCGCGCAGCAGGGGAGCGGACATGGCGGGGCGGCGATCCGTGGCGGGCATTACAGGCGGCTCAGGTCGGGGAAGGGGCGCACCGGATCCTGACCGTCCCAGCCTTGCGCGCTTTCCCGGATCAGGTCGAACAGGCGTCCCTTAGGGCCGGCCACTTCGGACAGCTCGATCACCGTGCCGGGGTGGTACTCGGTGTCGAAATAGACGAAGCGCCCTTTCTCGCCCACTTCGCCGCTCATCTTAGGCACGAAGCCCTGGGCCAGCAGGCGCCGCAGGTCCGCATCGTAGCGCTGGGTCCAGTACGCGACATGCTGCAGGCCCGTGTGCCCGGCGCGCAGGAAGTCGCGGTACATGGAGGGCACGTCGTTGCGCGTCTGGATGAGCTCCACCTGCAAGCCGCCGGAGTTGGCCAGCGCCACGGAGTTGTGCGGCTCGTGGCTTTCGCCGTCGTAGCGGTAGTTCACGATGGGCACCCGGGGGTTGTAGTACCAGGGTCCGACGCCCAGCGTCCTGCTCCAGTAGTCCATGGCGGCTTCGATGTCGCGCACCACGTAACCGAGTTGGCGGATCTCGCCCAGGAAACGACTCATGATGGATATTCGCGTAAAGGGAAAAGGGGAGGCGGCTGCCCCGGTTCAGAGAAATCCGATCGAAAACCACGGGAAGGCAGCGACGATCAGCAGGCCCGCCAGCAGCGCGGCGATGTAGCCCCAGATCGGCCGTATGCCTTCGTTGGGATCGACGCGGCTGATGGCGCAGGCGCCGTAATAGCCCACGCCGAACGGCGGCGCGAACAGGCCGATGCCCATGGAGAAGATCACCACCATGGCGTAGTGCACTTCGTGCACGCCGGCCTGCCGCGCGATGGGAAAGAGCAGCGGGCCGAACAGCACGATGGCCGGTATGCCCTCGAGCACGCTGCCCAGCACGATGAAGGCCAGCACCGACACGGCCAGGAACCCGCGGGCGCCGCCCGGCATGCCCGCCATCAGCTTGGCGAGATCGCCCGAGAAGCCGGATTGCGTGAGCGCCCAGGCCATGGCGGTGGCGCAGCCCACGATGAGCATGATGGCGCCCGACAGCGAAGCGGTTTCGATCAGCATGGGCCGCAGCCGCGCCCAGTCGAAGCGCCGGTATACCAACAGCCCGACCAGCGCCGAATAGACAATGCCGATGGTGGAGACTTCCGTGGCCGTCGCCACGCCTTCGACGACCGCCGCGCGGATGACGAATGGCAGGGCGACCGCGGGCAGGGCCACGACGAAAAAGCGGCCGATCTCGCGGGCATTGAAGCGCTGCACGCGGCTCAGGTCTTCCTTGCGGTAGCGCCACCATACCACCGAGCACAGGGCCACGCCGAGCACCACGGCCGGCAGCAGCCCGCCCGTGAACAGCGCTGCGATCGACACGCCGGTGACGGACCCGATAGTGATGAGCACGATGGAAGGCGGGATAGTCTCGGTCTGCGCGCCGGTGGCCGACAACAGCGCCACCAGGTCGCCAGGCTTGGCGCCTCGCTTCTGCATCTCGGGAAACAGCACGGGGGCGATGGCGGCCATATCGGCGATCTTCGAGCCCGAAATGCCGGAAACCAGGTACATGGCGCCGATCAGCACGTAGGACAGCCCGCCGCGCACGTGGCCGAGCAGGCTGGCCAGGAACGCGATCATGGCGCGCGCCATGCCCGTCATCTCGATGAGAGCGCCCAGGAAAATGAACAGCGGCACGGCCAGCAGCATCAGGTGCGACATGCCCTCGTCCAGGCGGCCCACCATGACCAGCATGGGCGTGGAGGTGGCCAGGGCCAGGTACGAGAACGTGGCCAGCGCGAACGAGAAGGCGATGGGCACGCCCGCGAACACCGTGGCCGCCACCACACCCACGAAGAAGATCAGCAGGTTCGCCTTGCCCAGATCCGCGAAAAGGGGCTGCGCCAGCCAGAAGGCCGCCGCCGCCAGGGCGGCTCCGGCCAGCGCCGGCAGCGCGTGGCGCGCGGCGTGCATGCGCAGCAGCCGCAGCGCCGCCACCACGGCCATCAGCGCCAGCCCCGCCGGAATGGCGGCGGCGCGCCAGGCATTGCTGAGCTCCAGCGCGGGTGTGACGATGAACGACTCCTCTTCGGCGTATTGCAGCGCGGGCGCCAGGATCAACGCGAGAAACGCCAGCGAGGCGGCCAGCGCCACGGTTTCCAGCACGGCGCGCGGCGCGGGCCCCAGGCGGTTGACCAGGGCCGTCATGCGCATGTGCTCGCCGCGCCGCAGCGCCACCACCGCGCCCAGCATCGAGAGCCACAGGAACAGGATGGAGGCGAGTTCGTCGGACCACACCAGCGGGCTATGCAGCGCGTAGCGCGCCACCACGCCGGCCAAGAGCACCGCGATCTCGACCAACACCAGGGCGGCCGCCGCGTGTTCCGTCACGGCGCCCAGCACGGCGTCGATGACGCCGGCCGCGCGCCGCAGCGGGTGCGCGGGCATCGGCGCCAGCGCAGCCGGAGAGGGGCTGAGGGTTTCCATGGCGCGCTCAGGCCAGCTTGCCCACGGACTGCTCCAGCAGGCCCCAGGCCTCGGCGCCAAAACGGTCGCGCCATTCGCTGTAGAAGCCGGCCTTGCGCAGTTGCTGGCGGAAGCTGTCGGCCTCGGGCTTGTTGAAGACCAGGCCCTTGCTTTCGAGGTCGGACTGCACGGAGGCATTGAGCTGCCTGATGTCGTCGCGCTGGGCCAGGCCGGCCTCGTTGATGCCGCGCGCCACCACCGTCTTCAAGTCTTCGGGCAGCCCTTCCCACATGCGGCCGTTGGCGATGAACCAGTAGCCGTCCCAGATGTGGTTGGTGAGCGAGCAGTATTTCTGCACTTCGTACAGCTTGGCCACCTGGATGATGGGAAGCGGGTTTTCCTGCGCGTCCACGACGCGGGTTTGCAACGACGAGTACACCTCGCTGAACTGCAGGCTGGCGGGCGCCGCGCCCAGGCCCTTGAACATCGAGATGGGCAGGGGGCTCACCGGCACGCGGATTTTCAGGCCGTCCATGTCGGCCGCGGTCTTCACCGGCGCCTTGCTGCTGGTGGTCTGGCGAAAGCCGTTGTCCCACATTTTCTCGAAGGCATACAGCCGGCGCTGCGCGATCGCCTTGCGCACGTAGGCGCCCAGCGGGCCGTCCATGGCGCTCCATACCTGGCCGTAGTCCTTGAAGGCGAAGCCCACGGCATTGATGGCGGCCACCGGCACCAGCGTGGCGATGACCAGGGCCGAGGGCGTGAAGAAGTCGATGCCGCCCGAGCGCACCTGGGCCAGCATGTCCGTGTCGCCGCCGAGCTGGTTGTTGGGGAAGATCTTGATGTCCACCCGGCCGTTGCTTTCCTTGCGGATGCGGTCGGCCGCCTCCTGGGCCCGGATATTCAGAGGGTGGGTCAGCGGGAGGTTGTTGCCGTACTTCAGCGTGAAACCGGCGGCGCGCGCGAGCAGGGGAAAGGCGCCGCCCAGGGCGAAAGCGGCGGGCGCGGCGCATAGCCGGCGCAGCGCGCTGCGGCGAGTCAGCTTCATGGTTGTCTCCAGTGTGGTTATGATGCTTTTTGATGTGCCACAATCTGCGCTTCCCGTGCGGCATGTATGGACTCTAGAGAGCGGGCCTCGACGCGTCAAACTTGAACAATGATGGTTTTTGATGTGAACAGTCCTTCCAGCCCCCCTGGCCGGCCCCGCCTGGCCGACGTCGCCGCCCTGGCGGGCGTGTCCACCGCCACCGCCGACCGCGTGCTCAACCGCCGTCCGGGCGTGCGCCCGGGCACGGCCCAGCGCGTATTCAAGGCGGCGCTCTCGCTGCAGTACCTGCCCGAGCAGGATCTCTACAGCGCGATGGCGCCCGCGCCCTTGCAGCTCGTGTTCCTGCTGCCGCGCGGCAGCAACCGTTTCCTGCGCATGCTGGGCGATACCGTGGGCTATGCGCACGAGCATTTCGCGCCGCTCAACGCCAAGTGCCGCATCGAATACGTGGAGAGCTTCAACCCGCATGCGTTGGCGCAGGCGCTGCAGCGCCACGGCGCGCGCGCCGACGGCATTGCCTTCATGGCGCTGGAGCATCCGGTGGTGCGGGAGGCGGTCAATACGCTGGCCGCGCAGGGCGTGCCCACGGTGACGCTGATCTCCGACCTGGCCAACAGCGAGCGCGCCGCCTATGTGGGCCTGGACAACCGCGCCGCCGGGCGCACGGCGGGCTATCTGCTGGCGCGCTTCATCGGCCCGCGGGCGGCGCACGTGGCGCTGATCGCGGGGTCGCGCCACTACCGCGCCCACGAAGAGCGCGAGAGCGGTTTTCTGCAGCTGTACGCCGAGCAGTTCCAGGCCATGCAGGTCGTGGACCTGCGCGAAGGCTACGACGACGCCCAGCGCAACTACGAGCAGACGCGCCAGTTGCTGGAGCAGTATCCGCAACTGGCGGGCATCTACAACATCGGCGGCGCTTCCGACGGCGTGGCGCGGGCGCTGAAAGAGGCGGGCCTGCAGCACCGCGTGGTGTTCATCGGGCATGGCCTGACGCCCGACACGCGCGCGCTGCTCATCGACGGCACCATGGACGCCGTCATTACGCAAAGCCCCATGGAAGCGCTCATGAGCTGCGTGCGCATCTTCCGCAACCTGCGCGACAAGCGCGGCGCCATGACGGGCGTGGAGCTCAGCCGCAGCCAGGTGATCTTCCGCGAAAACCTGCCCTGACCTCAGGAAAAGGCGGCCTGCACCGCCGCGCTGGCGGCGGCCGGCAGCGGATCGTCGCGGCGCGAGGCCAGCGATACGAAGCTCAGGCTGGTCGTAATGGAAAGGTGCTGCGCCAGGAGCAGGCCATGCGCCTGCGATTCGCGCAGCGCGATCGAGTCCCGCGCCAGCGACAGGCCCACGCCTGACCGCACCAGGTCCAGCATGGAAGATTCCTGGTCCACCTCCGCCACCGCGTTGACGGTCACGCCCAGCTCCTCGAACTTGCGGGCCAGCAGCCGGTGGTGCGCGGAATCGGGGGGCGTTCCGATCCAGGGCAGGGCGGCGATGTCTTCCCAGCCTCGGCCGGCCATGCGCGGGCCCCAGCCCTGCGGGGCGATGACATAGTACGAGAACGTCGCCAGCGGCACCGCGTGCAGCGCGGGCGCGGCGCGCGCGTCTTCGAGCGGGCCGAGATAGAAGCCCGCGTCCAGCTCGCCGGCGCGCACCTGCCGCGCGACCCAGCCCGACATGCCGTGACGCAGTACGGGCCGGATCTGCGGATAGCGCGCCACCAGATGGCGCATGGCCGCGCCCAGCCGCAGGAATTCGGGGTCGAGAATCGTGCCCAGCCGCAGGTCGCCGCGCACCGTGCTGCGCAGCGCGCCGATGGCGCGCTGGAAGTCGTCCAGCGCTTCCAGCACCCGCTGCGCCGAGGGGAGCAGGGCGCGCCCTTCGGCGTTGGGCGCGAGCCCCTGGGCGGTGCGCGTGAAGAGGGACAGGTCCAGGGCTTCCTGGAAGCTCTTCAGTTGCAGGCTGAGCGCCGGCTGGGTGACGTGCAGGTGCTCGGCCGCGCGCGTCAGGTTGCCTTCGCGGGCAACGGCGGCGAAGCTGCGGATGTGCTTCAGGTCCATGGACGGATCTCCGGCGGCGGGACCTTTATTAAAGATGCTTATATTGCGTTTTTCAACAACTCATTGGACAAGCGGGCGCCCGACGCGGCAAAGTTCCTGCCAGAACCCGAACAAAGCAGAGAAGGGCCCATGGAGACATACGACTACATCATCGTCGGGGCGGGCTCGGCCGGCTGCGTGCTGGCCAACCGACTGAGCCGCGACCCCGCCGCGCGCGTGCTGCTGCTGGAGGCTGGCGGGCGCGACAGCTATCACTGGATACACATTCCGGTCGGCTATCTGTACTGCATCGGCAACCCCCGCACCGACTGGATGTATCGCACCGCCGAAGAGCCCGGCCTGGGCGGGCGGTCGCTGCTCTATCCGCGCGGGCGCGTGCTGGGCGGGTCGTCCTCGATAAACGGCATGATCTACATGCGCGGCCAGCGGCAGGACTACGACGACTGGGCCCGCATCGCGGGCGACGAGTCATGGCGCTGGGAGCGGGTGCTGCCCGTGTTCCGCCAGAGCGAGGACCACCACGGCGGCGCCAACGCCTTTCACGGCGCCGGCGGCGAGTGGCGCGTGGAGCGCCAGCGGCTGCGCTGGGACATCCTGGAAGCCTTTGCCGAAGCGGCCGGGCAGCAGGGTATTCCACGGGTGGAGGATTTCAACCGGGGCGACAACTTCGGCAGCGGTTATTTCGAGGTGAACCAGCGCGGCGGCTGGCGCTGGAATACGGCCAAGGCGTTCCTGCGGCCGGCGCGCAAGCGGCCCAACCTTACCGTGCTGACGCGCGCGGGCCGACCAATTGCTGTTCGATGGCCGGCGCTGCGTGGGCGTGCGCGTCACGCGCAACGGCGCGGCGAAACCTACGGCGCGCGCGGCGAAGTGGTGCTGGCGGCCGGCGCCGTGAACACGCCGCATCTGCTCGAAATATCGGGCGTGGGGGAACCCGCGCGGCTGCGCGAGAGCGGCATCGCGCTGCGCCATGCGCTGCCGGGCGTGGGCGAGAACCTGCAGGATCACCTCCAGCTTCGCGTCATTCTCAAGGTGAGCGGCGTGCGCACGCTCAACCGCATCGTGTCCTCATGGGCCGGCAAGGCCGGCATCGGCCTGGAATACCTGCTGCGGCGCACCATGAGCATGGCGCCTTCGCAGCTGGGCCTGTTCGCAAAGTCGGACCCCGGCCAGGCGCGCGCCAACGTGGAGTTCCACGTGCAGCCGTTGTCGCTGGGCGCTTTCGGCGAGCCGCTGCACGCCTTCGACGCCTTCACGGCCAGCGTGTGCAACCTGCGGCCCACCGCGCGCGGCAGCATCCATGCGCAGGGGCCGGACGCGGCGCAGCCGCCCGTCATCCGCCCCAACTACCTGAGCACCGAGGAAGACCTGCGCGTGGCGGCCGATTCCATCCGGCTGGTGCGGCGCATCGACGCCGCCCCGGCCCTGCGCCCGTACCGGCCCGAAGAGTGGCTGCCGGGGCCTGCCTACCAGTCCGAGGCCGAGCTGCGCGAGCGCGGGCAAAATCGGCACCACTATCTTCCACCCGGTGGGCACCTGCGCCATGGGGCGGTCCCCGGACCACGGCGCGGTGGTGGATGCGCGGCTGCGCGTCTTCGGACTGGAAGGGCTGCGCGTGGCGGACGCGTCGGTCATGCCGCTGATCACGTCCGGCAACACCAATTCGCCGCACCATCATGATCGCCGAGCGGGCGGCCGCCATGATCCAGGAAGAGGCGGCGGCCCGGCGGGGCGAAGCGGCCGTGCCCGCCGCGGCGGGCACGGCGGCGTTGCCGGCCTGAGGGCCCGGCTGTTGTCGTCAGCGGCCGGCGGCGCGCAGCGAGCGGTACATCTCGCCGCGCCCGGGGTTGGTGAGCACGATCTGCCAGAGCTGGCCCTCGCGCGAGCGGAAGAAACCGGCGCAGCACATCAGGTAATACTTCCACATGCGGTAGAAGCGCTGGCTGTAGCGGTCCTGCAGGCGGGGCCAGGCGCGCTCGAAGTTCTCCCACCAGGCCATCAGCGTGCGGTCGTAGTCGCGGCCGAAGTTGTGCCAGTCTTCAATGATGTAGCTTCCTTCCACGGCGGCGGCGATCTCGCGCGCCGAGGGCAGCTTGCCGTTGGGGAAGACATAGCGGTCGATCCAGGGATCGGTGCTCTGGCTGGTGGAGGCGATGCCGATGGTGTGCAGCAGGAAGATGCCTTCGGGCGCCATGAGGCGCTTCACGTGACCGAAATACGTGTCGTAGTTCTTGGGCCCCACGTGCTCGAACATGCCCACCGACACCACCTTATCGAAGCGGCCTTGCAGGTCGCGGTAGTCTTGCAGCAGCAGCTCCACCGGCAGACCCTCGACGCGCTTGCGGGCCAGTGCGAGCTGCTCCTTGGAAACCGTGACACCCGTCACCTTGACGCCGTAGCGCTCGGCGGCGAACTTCGCCAGCCCGCCCCAGCCGCAGCCGATGTCCAGCAGGCTTTCGCCGGGCTTGAGCTGCAGCTTGCGGCAGATCATGTCCAGCTTGGCGAATTGCGCGTCCTCCAGCGTCTGCGCGTGCTCCCAGTAGGCGCACGAGTAGATCATGCGGCTGTCCAGCATGGCCTCGAACACGTCGTTGCCGGCATCGTAGTGCTGCTCGCCCACCTCGAAGGCGCGGTTCTTGGATTGCAGATTGAAAAGCTTGTGGCGCAGGTGCTCGGCAATGAGCTTGACCCGCGACAGGCCGATGGCGGCCGAGCCCACGTCGGCGCGCAGCAGGCGCGTGAAAAGCTCGTCCAGCTGCTCGCAGTCCCACTCGCCGTCCATGTACGACTCGCCCAGGCCGAGCGACCAGCTCGAGAACACCCGCTCGTACACATGCTTGTCGTGCGCCTGGATGTCCCACGGCCGGTTGCCGTTGATCTGCACGTCGGCGCGCGCCAGCAGCTCCTGCAGCACCTTGGGCGGCGCCGGCGGCGTGGAGGCGGATGGCTGGGGGGAACTCAATGGGGGAACGGGACTGGTTTGCTGCATACGGACTCCATATCAATGCAGGGATGACTGATCTGGCAATGCGTGGGGCGCCTCGCTGATTCCGCGAGAGGGGGGCGATCCGTGGGACACGAATCGCGCCGATAGGCAGCGGCAATGGCTCGGGCTGACCCCGTGACACCCGTCAATCTTACTCACTGTGCGTAACCGTGCAACCGGCTGTTGCAGTCGGGGCGGAATCCGGACCGGCGGCGCGGCCAGGCTGACGGTGCACTGAACGCGGGTGCGCGCCCGGCGAAACCCTCGCGAACCCCACGAGCGGGCCCGTATAAGATACGGGCGGGGCGCCCATGCCGGGAGGCCCGGCGATCGAGGAGCATGCAATGGTGGACGCCCGCAACGACCCGCGCGAGCCGCGGCTGGACTTCGTCACGTGCGCCAGCCCGGCTGGCCTGCACCGCATGGCGTACTGGGAGTGGGGCGACCCGGCCAACGGCGAGGTGCTGGTCTGCGTGCACGGCCTGACGCGCAGCTCGCGCGATTTCGATACGCTGGCCCGGCGGCTGGCGGGCCGCTACCGGGTGGTTTGCCCGGACGTGGCCGGCCGCGGCCGTTCCGACTGGCTGGCCAACCCCGATTTCTACACCATCGCGCAGTACGTGGCCGACATGCGGTGGATTTATTGAGAACCCGGCATTGCGCCAGTCAATTTCATTAGATAGAATAACGTTCTATCTATAATGACTGCCGCCGCACACCCATGTCAAGCGGCCCTTTGCCATGCCCAGGAAATCCGCCGTTCTTTCGCTCGCCGATGAAAATGCCGCCGTTGGCGGCGTCGGAGCCGTCGACCGCGCGCTGTCCTTGCTGAATGCGTTTTCGGCGTCCCTGCCCCAGCCCGATCTGACCGAGCTCGCCCAGCACACCCGGCTGCACAAGAGCACCGTGCTGCGCCTGATGGCCTCGCTCGAACACGCGCACCTGGTGCAGCGCCAGGCGGATGGGCGCTATGCCCTCGGGCCCGGCATCGCGCGCCTGCATCAGGTCTATGCGTCTTCGTTCTCGCTGGCCTCCGTGGTGATGCCCATCCTGCGCCAACTGGCCGCGGCTACGCAGGAAAGCGCCGCCTTGCACGTGCGCCAGGGCGACCAGCGCCTGTGCCTGCAGCGGGTCGATTCCCCGCGGCCGGTGCGCGACCACACCCTCGCGTGGGCGACCTGCTGCCGCTGAACCGCGGCGCGGGCGGGCGCATCCTCAGCGCTTATGCGGGCGGCACGGAAGACATCCA
>NZ_LHSJ01000133.1:0-10856 GCF_001270295.1 Achromobacter sp. DMS1
GCCGCGCCAGGCTCCCCCGCCGCGCCGAAAGCGGCCAACGCCGGGGAGCCCCGCGCGCGGCATTGCTGAGCAAGTAGATTCCCCGTATCCCGAACGCGGAGTTCCACCATGCCTCTCTCCACCTGGTTGACCTTTTTCGTGGCCTCCTGGGCGATTTCGTTCTCGCCCGGCGCAGGCGCCATCTCGGCCATGTCCTCCGGCCTGAAATACGGTTTCGCGCGAGGCTACTGGAACACGGCGGGCCTCATCATGGGCATCCTGTTCCAGTTCCTGGTGGTGGCGGTGGGGCTGGGGGCCGTGCTGGCCACCTCGGAAATCGCCTTCAACGTGGTGAAGTACCTGGGCGTGGCCTACCTCATCTACCTGGGCGTGCGCCAGATCCGCACCGACGCCGCCCCGGTGGCGGTGGACGCGGGAGATCCCAGGCAGGCGTCCATCCGCGAGCTGGTGGTGCGCGGCTTTCTCATCAACACCATGAACCCCAAGGGCACGGTCTTCCTGCTGGCGGTGGTGCCGCAGTTCGTGGACACCTCATTGCCCCTGGTGCCGCAATACGCGGCCCTGGCGGGCACGCTGGCCTTCACCGACCTGGTGGCCATGGGCGTCTACACCCTGCTGGCCGCGCGCGTGCTGCGGCTGCTGCGCAGCGCCCGGCACATCCGCTGGATGAACCGCACCTTCGGCTCGCTGTTCATCCTGGCCGGCGTCTTCCTGGCCACCTTCCGCCGCCACGCCTGACCGGGCGCCGCCGCGCCGGGGCGCAAACCGGCGTCTGTAAAATCCTCGACCATGAATATTCCTCAAGAAGTAGCGCGGCGCCGGACGTTCGCCATCATTTCCCACCCCGACGCCGGCAAGACCACGCTGACCGAAAAGCTGCTGCTGTTCGCGGGCGCCATCCAGATCGCCGGCAGCGTGAAAGCCCGCAAGGCCTCGCGCCATGCCTCCTCCGACTGGATGGAAATCGAAAAGCAGCGCGGCATTTCCGTGGCCTCCTCGGTCATGCAGATGGAATATCGCGACTGCGTCATCAACCTGCTCGACACCCCGGGCCACCAGGACTTCTCGGAAGACACCTACCGCGTCCTGACGGCGGTGGACGCCGCCCTCATGGTGATCGACGCCGCCAACGGCGTGGAACCCCAGACCATCCGCCTGCTGCAGGTCTGCCGCGCGCGCAACACGCCCATCATCACGTTCATCAACAAGATGGACCGCGAAGTACGCGAGCCGCTCGACCTGCTGTCCGAGATCGAGGGCCACCTCGGCATGGACGCGGTGCCCTTCTCCTGGCCGGTGGGCATGGGCAAGGCCTTCGGCGGCGTGTTCGACATCCGCCGCGACCGCATGCGCGTGTTCCGCCCCGGGCAGGAGCGCCGCAGCGACAACGACGAATTCATCGAAGGGCTGGGCAATCCCGAGATCGGGCGGCGCTTCGGCGCGGCCTTCGACCAGGCCAGCAGCGAGATCGAGCTCATCAACGAAGCCGCCCCCGCCTTCGACCGCGAGCAATTCCTCGCCGGCAGGCAGACGCCGGTCTTCTTCGGCTCGGCCATCAACAACTTCGGCGTGCAGGAAGTCCTGGACGCGCTGGTCGAGCAGGCCCCGCCGCCCGGCCCGCGCACCGCCCTGCAGCGCGTGGTGCAGCCCGAAGAGCCGAAATTCACCGGCGTGGTGTTCAAGGTGCAGGCCAACATGGACCCCGCCCACCGCGACCGCGTGGCCTTCGTGCGCGTCAGCTCCGGCCGCTTCGAGCGCGGCATGCGGCTCAAGGTGGCGCGCACCAACAAGGAAATCCGGCCCAACAACGTGGTGTCGTTCCTGTCGCAGCGGCGCGAACTGCTCGACGAAGCCTATGCCGGCGACGTGATCGGCATTCCCAACCACGGCATCCTGCAACTGGGCGACGTGCTCACCGAGGGCGAGAACCTGCAATTCACGGGCCTGCCCTTCTTCGCGCCCGAACTCTTCCAGGCCGTGGAAGTCAAAGATCCGTTGCGCACCAAGCAACTGCGCACCGGCCTCACCCAGTTGGGCGAGGAAGGGGCCATCCAGGTGTTCCGCCCGGAAGCCGCCGGCGGCTCGCTGCTGCTGGGCGCGGTCGGCCAGCTCCAGTTCGAAGTGGTGGCGCACCGGCTGAAAACCGAGTACGGCGTGGACGCGCGCATGATGCCTTCGCGCTACACAATGGCACGTTGGATTACTTCCGATAACCCCAAGGCCCTGCGCAAGTTCATGGATGCCAATGCCGCCCATATCGCCTATGATGTGGTGGATGCGGCGGCGTTTTTGATCGGTTCCCCCGCGCAGTTGCGCGTAGCCGAGGAACTGTATCCCGAAGTGAAGTTCCACGCCATGCGCGAGCATGGCGGCAAGGTATTCGGAGACAAAGCGTAGACCCGTAGGGGTTCCGCACGGCAGAAGAGGGTAGCAATGTCTTGGCGTTTATTGTTCGCAACGCTCCTGGTCGCGCTCGGCGCGTCGGCCTGGGGCGGGATTCAACTGGGAGACTGGCTGGTGGCGCACGCGCCCGTGGCGGCTCCCGCTCCCGGCCAGGATGCGGCCGCCTCGCAACAACCGGTGCTCGACGCCAATGGCGGCCCTACGTGGCCCCAGCCTCCCCCAGCCCCGCGTCGACGGCACGCTGGGCGTGCCCGACCGTCCGGCCGACCGCGAATGGACGATCAACACCGTCTCGCTGTTCGACACCGTGAGCGACCCTTCCGTGCAGATCTCGCGCGAGCGCATCACCATGGACCAGGCCCGCGAAATCGCCTCCAGCTCGCAGGTGCCGCTGCCCTCGGGCCCTTCCGACGTCTCCACGCTGGACCTCCAAGCCCCGGGCACCTCGGCCGCTGTCAACGGCGGCGTCATGCCGCCGCCGCAAACGCAGGCCGGCGGCTATGGCAATCAGGCCGTGCAAGCCGTGCCGCCCCCCAACTCCTCGCCCGCGCCCGGCGCGCCCGGCTGGCAGGACGCCCTGCGCCAGGAACTGGCCCGCTGCGCCAACCAGGGCTTCTTTGAACGCCCGAGCTGCTCCTGGAATGCCCGCAACAAGTACTGTGCCCCCAACCGGGCCTGGGGCACCATGCCGGAGTGTCCGGCGCGGCCGTAAGAAAACCGATCAACGCGTTGCCCAAGCGCCCCACGGGGCGCTTTTTCTATATCGCAGACTCGTTGCCAAACGCTTTCTGTTCGCGCCGAGACCTTGGCCAGGCACAAAAAAACCCGCCGTCAGGCGGGTTGCGGCCGGCGCGCGGGGCGCGCTTATTCGGACGTGGACATCTGGCTTTGCAGGTAGTTCTGCAGGCCGACCTTGTCGATGAGGTCGATCTGGGTTTCCAGGTAGTCGATGTGCTCTTCGGTGTCGTCAAGGATGTCCTGGAACAGATCGCGCGAGACGTAATCTCGGACCGATTCACAGTACGCCATGGCTTCCTTCACCGTGGCTTGCGCGGCCTGTTCGAGCTTCAGGTCACAGGCAAGCAGTTCGGGCACGTCTTCGCCGATGAGCAGCTTGTGCAGATCCTGCAGGTTGGGCAGGCCATCCAGCATGAAGATGCGCTGGATGAGGCGGTCGGCGTGCTTCATTTCGCCGATGGATTCCTCGTATTCGTGCTTGCCCAGCTTGTCGAAGCCCCAGTGGTTCAGCATGCGCGCATGCAGAAAGTACTGGTTGATCGCCGTCAACTCGTTGGTCAGTTGTTTGTTGAGATACTGGATGACGGTTTTATCGCCTTTCATGATGAACTCCTTGCAGTCTGGCGCGACGCGAACCGCATCGCGGCAGGAGCGCACGATGCCGCGCGTACGCAACGAACGCAGACTAACATCAGCCGACGGCCGGCGACTAGCCTCGGCCTGCATTTCGTAAATGTCTTTGCAAGCGCAATAAGTAAGCGACAAACGAATGAGAATGAGTATGCGTGCGTGATGGCTTGCATGGGCGGCGCCGGCGCGTCGCGGCCTGCGCGGATGCCGCCTGCCCGAAACGCGGCTGCAAACGCGTTCGGCCGGGCCTCTTTTACGGGCGCCGGCGCGGCGAATTGGCGAAAATTCCGCGCGGATGCGCGCGTTGCATATCCACAACCCCGAAGATCACGGCGCGGCGCGGGTCGCGAGCCAGATGCCCATCGCGATCGGCACAATGCCCAGCATGTCGAGCAGCGACACGGGCTCGCCCAGCACGGCCCACCCGAACAGCAGGCCGAGCGGCGGCATCAGGAAGTGCAATGCGCTTGCTGACGTGGCGCTCACGCGGCCGAGGATCATGAACCACAGGTAGTACCCGCCCATGGATACCGCCACGATCATGTAGGCCATGCTCCAGAACAGGCTGGCGGTGAAGCGCGCGTCGCCCAGGCTTTCGGAGGCCAGCGCGAACGGCAGCAGCGCGGCGGCGCCCAGCGAGCGACTGGATGCCGGTGGCGGTCCAAAGGCCGGCGGCGGGCTTCAGCCGTTTGTAGAGCAGGGTTCCCGCCACCAGCGCGACCAGCCCACCCGCGACGAGCAGGGTGCCATGCAGGTCTTCTTGCATAGCACCCAGGCGCGAGCGCAGCACCATGGCCACACCGGCCAGGCCCAGGCAGAGTCCCGCCAGCTTGCGCCAGCCCAGCCGTTCGCCCAGCACGGGCCCGGCCAGCATGCCGATGAGCAGCGGGTTGGTGCTGATGAGCACGGCCGTGAAGGCCGACGAAACGCGGGTCATGCCCGACCAGCTCAGGCCCAGGTAGAGCGCGTTGTTGAGCACGCCGAGCAGGACGAGGGCGGCGGTTTCGCGCAGGGGCGGCGGCCGCCATTTGCCGTGCGCCGCGGCCAGCGCCAGCATGATGAGGCCGGCAACGAGAAAACGGATGGTCAGCAGCGTCAGCGGCGGACAGTCGCGCACCGCGATCTTCGCGGCGGCGAAGGCCGAGCTCCAGAGCACGCAGAAGGCGGCGATGGGAGCCCAGGCCACGGCGGCGGGGGCAGAAGACGGGACGGCCGGCCTCTGCAGGGTCGAGGCGAGTTTCATGGACGGATCCTTGATGCGGCAACGAATGGGCCCATTCTGCGGGCGCCGCCATCCATTGACAAACTCTTTATTCGGATCAAAAGTATTTGAAATTCCAATGGATAGACCGCCATGCTCGATCTCGACCTTCTGCACAGCTTTGTTTCGGTGGTGGATGCCGGCGGCTTTACGCGGGCCGGCGAGCGGGTGCACCGCAGCCAGTCCACGGTGAGCCAGCAGATCCGCAAGCTGGAAGAAGCGCTGGAATGCACGCTCTTCGTCCGCGAAGGCCGGCAAATCCGCCTGACCGAAGACGGCGAACGGCTGCTGGGCTATGCGCGCCGCATGCTGGCGCTGTCCACGGAAGCAAGCGAAGCCATCGGGGGACGCGAACGCGTGGAGGTGATCCGCCTGGGCATACCCGATGATTTCGCGCCCGAAACCCTGACCGCCATTGTTTCCGGCTACGCCCGCAGCCACCCCGGCGTGCGCTTGTCGGTGCGCTGCGACCTCAGCACCGCGCTCGCGCGCAGCCTGGAGCGCGGCGACCTGGACGTGGGCGCTGCTCAAAGCGCGAACCGGGCGCGGCGGTCGGCGGGCAGGCGCTGGCGTCATGGCCGGAGCGCCTGCACTGGATCGGCGCCAAAACGGGCCGCCCCGGGCCGGCCGACCCCGTGCCGCTGGTGGCGTTTCCGCAGGGCTGCGTGTACCGCAACCGCGCCATCCATGCCCTGGAACGGGCGGGGCGCCGGTGGCGCATCGCCTACGAAAGCCCCAACCTCATCGGCCTGCAGGCAGGCGCTGGCGGCGGGCTGGGCGTGGCCCTGCTGGAGCGCCGCTGCCTGCTGCCGGCGCACGAGGTGCTGGACGGCCTGCTGCCGCCGTGCCGCCCACGGAACTCGCCCTGTGCCTGGCCCCGGGCGGGCGTGAACCGGCACGCCAGCTTGCCGCCTGCATCGGCGAGTTCTGCGACACCGAAATGAAGACGCGCGCCGATGGCCCGTTGGCAGGCGGCGCGGCAGAACATGTGGGAAAAGAAGCGCTGGAGGCCGGCTGACCCGGACCGGGAGACGGCCCGACCGATCGGCGGAACGCCGCAGGCGATGCGCCGCGCGTCACGGCCTGGCGTGAACGGGCCGGCAAGAAGAACGTCCGGCGGGACGGGACGACGCCAAACAGGAAGAGCGGCTCGGAGAATAAGAAGAACGCAAGAAGAACGGCGCGGAGAAACCGCGAAACCGAACGGCCTGCGGTGCGAAGCGGCGAGCTTCGGACAGCGGGCTCTCGAGAGCCGTACGCCGGATTTCAGCCTTAGGCGACGGCCACCAGCGGCACAGGAAAAGTGTTGGCCGCGGGTACGTCCGGATCCGCGACAGCGGCCGGCGTGTTGACCGGAACGGCAATGGAGCGCACGTCGCACACGCTGGAGCAGCGGCCGCCCGGCAGATATTCGGCGGCCGTGGCCGCGCAGCAGCCGCAGCACGTGGCTACGCCCAGCTCGAATTGCAGGTCGGAAAGCGTCGACGCACCCGCGTCCACGCTGGCGCGGACTTGGCGTTCGGTGACGGCATTACATACGCAAATGTACATGAGAACAATTATCGAAAATAATTCTGGCGCTGACAAGACCCGCGCAACGCCGCAAATGCCGGAACAAGGTAACCGGACGCGACAATAAAAACGGGACGGGTTTCATTGTTCCAGGCATGCACCAGTGCCGCCGGAAGCCAGCGAAAATCCGTGAAATCGCCGCTCCCGGCGCAGCCGAAAAACGCCAGGCGTCTCGCGCAAGTTACGCAGGCTGCGCCAACCGCGGTATCGGCCTTACGGAGCAGGCGGCGAAGGCCCCGCCCCCGACGCGCGCCATGCTCAATAGACGTCGCGGACGTAGCGCCGGTCTTTCACCAGCCGGGCCACGTACTCGTCCGCCTGCCCGGCGGACATCCCGCCGTGCTCCGCCACGATGGCGCGCAAGGCGGCATCGACGTCCCGGGCCATGCGGTCGGCGTCGCCGCAGACATAGAAATGCGCGCCTTCCTCCAGCCATGCCCAGAGCCGCGCGCCGCGTTGGCGCATGCGGTGCTGCACATAGACCTTGTCCGGCTGGTCGCGCGAGAACGCCAGGTCCAGCTCGCTAAGCAGGCCGTCGGCGCGCATGGCCAACAGCTCTTCCTGGTAGTAGAAGTCGGTATGCCGGTGCCGCTCGCCGAAGAACAGCCAGTTCCGGCCTTGCGCGCCCCGCGCCCGCCGTTCGTGCAAAAACCCCCGGAACGGCGCGACGCCCGTACCCGGGCCGACCATGATGATCGGGGTATCGCCGCCGGCGGGCAGGCGGAAATGGGCGGAACGCTGCACGAACACCGGCACGGGCGCCTCGTCCGCCCGGTCGGCGAGAAAGGTCGAGGCCACGCCTTTGCGCTCGCGCCGACCGTTGTGATAGCGCAACGCCGAGACGGTCAGATGGACTTCGCCGGCGTGCGCGGCCGGGCTGGAAGCGATCGAATACAGGCGCGGCTGCATGCGCTTGAGCATGGCCGCCAGCTCCTGGGCCGACAGCGGCACCGGGCATTCGTGCAGCACGTCGGCCAGTTGGCGTCCCCACAGCCAGCGCTTCAGGTCGGCCTTGCGGTCCTCGGCCAGGAGCGCCGCAAGCGTCCCGCCGCGGTCGCGCGACGCGATGAAGGCGAGGGTGTCGGCATGCGGCCGCGCGATGTCCAGGTGCGCGCCAGGGCATCGCCCAGGCGCAGTTCGCCCAGGTCCGCCCAGCGTCACCGGCGCGTCGGCATCGAGCCCGGTGAGCCGCAGCACCTCGCCGACCAGCTCGGGGCAATTGCTGGGCCAGACGCCCAGCGCGTCGCCGCACTCGTACTCAAGGCCCGCGGCCTGGGCGGACAGCGACACGAAACGCGTGTCCTTACCGGCGCCCCGGCGGATTCAGGCGCCGGTTCTGCAGCAGCCGCGCGGGCGCGGGCCGGGCGCGCGTGGCGATGGCGCCGGCCGGCGCGGTGCCATCGGCCGGCACGGCGTACCGGGCGGCGTCGGCCTGCTTGATGAGCGCGGTCATGCGTTCCAGCCAGCGGTCCGCGTCGGGCTGGTACTCGACGTCGCAGTCGACGCGCTCGGCCAGGCGCACAGCGCCCAGTTCGGCCAGCCGGGCATCCAGCCTGCGCCCGTGGCCGCAGAACTGGTCGTAGCTGCGGTCGCCGAACGCCAGCACGGCGTAGCGCATGCCTTCCAGCCGGGCGGCTTCGTCCGCATTCAGCGCCGCCCAGAAGTCGCGGCCGTTGTCGGGCGGGTCGCCGTCGCCGAACGTGCTCGTCATGAACAGCGCGTATTGGGCCTGCGGCAGGTCGGCGGGCCGGCAGTCGGCCATGCCGGCGACCCGGATTTCGAAGCCGGACTGCATCAGTTGCGTGGCGTAGGCCTCCACCAGCGATTCGACATTGCCGGTCTGCGACGCCCACAGCAGCAGCACTTTGGGACGGGCCCGCAGCACGCGCGGTTCCGCCGTCGCGGGCCTGGGGGCCGCGCCCTCGCCCGCTTCGCGTGGGGCGCCGGCGCGGCTGTACAGGCCGGCGAGCAAGCCGTTCAGCCAGAGCCGCGCGGCGCCGGAAAACGGCGGCGTCGGCCGGGCAGGGCGGGCACGTGGCCGCCCGGGGTCGGGGGGATTCATGCGCAGGCCGCCAAAGAAACCGGACAGGTAGGCGCGCTCCGCGTCGGTTAACTGCGGTTCGGCAACCGCGCCGAACCGGCTGGCAAGAATGTCGAGTGGGGGCATGGCGGTTTGCTCGGCCGGCTTGCCGGCTGCGGAGGGTTCGGGCAGGCTGCCGCGGATTTGCGGCGCGCCGGCGACGGCCGCGCAGCGCGACGGCGCAGAATTTGAGTTCGGGCTGCAGCGATACGGCGTCGACCGCATCGCTGGTGACGGCGTTGATGCAGAGCTCGTCGCCGAAGGCGTCGTTCCAGTGCATGGGCGCGAAGCAGCAGCCCGGCCGGACGCGGTCGGTAATGCTGGCCGGCAATACGGCGCGGCCACGGCGCGAGCGGATCTCGACGCCGTCGCCCGCCGCGATGCCCAGCGCGGCCGCATCCTCGGGATGGATCTCGACGAAAGGCGCGGGATTCAGCTTGTTCAGGGTCGGCACCTTGCCGGTCTTGGTCATGGTGTGCCACTGATGCTGCAGCCGTCCCGTGTTGAGCGCCATGGGATATTCCGACGTCGGCAGCTCGGCGGGCTCCGCATGCGGACGGGCGTGGAACACGGCCCGTCCGCTGGGCGTGGGGAATACCGGGCCCGTCCTGGCAGAGGCGGCCCCGGGCCGGCTGGCGGCGTCGCCGACGTAGCGGACCGGGCTGCGCGCGCGGCTGGGCGCCGGGCGGACAGGGCCACTGCATGGGCGCCTGTTCCAGCGCGCGATAGCTGGCGCCGCGCAGGTCATAGCCGGTCTGCGGATTCCAGAACCGCCTGATCTCCTCGAACACATCCTGCGCGCCGGCATAATCGAACGCGTCGCCGAAGCCCATTTCGCGCGCCACTTCCGCAATGATGCGCCAGTCGGGCATGGCTTCGCCGGGCGGTTCGACGGCCTGCCTCATGAGCGTGAGGTTGCGCTCGGAGTTGATCATTACGCCCTGTGCCTCGGCCCACAGCGCGCCCGGCAGCAGGATGTCGGCATGGCGGGCGGTTTCGGTGTCGAGAAAGGCGTCCTGCACGATCACCAGCTCGGCCGCGGCCAGCCCGGCCGCCGCCCGCGCGCGGTTGGGCAGCGTCGCCACGGGGTTGGTGCAGATGATCCAGCAGGCCTTGATTTCGCCGTCCGCCATCGCGAGGAACATGTCGATGGCGCCTTGCCCGCCCGAGGTCCGCAGGGCGCCTTCGGGCAGGCGCCAGACCGCCTCCACGAAGCGGCGGTCGGCCTCCGACAGCGAGCTGCGCTGGCCGGGCAGCCCGGGCCCCATGTAGCCCATCTCGCGCCCGCCCATGGCATTGGGCTGCCCCGTCAGCGAGAACGGCCCGCTGCCGGGCCGGCAGATGCTGCCCGTGGCCAAGTGCAGGTTGCACAGGGCATTGGTGTTCCACGTGCCGTGCGTGCTCTGGTTCAGCCCCATGGTCCAGCAGCTCATCCAGTTCGGCGTCTCGCCGATCCAGCGCGCCGCCAGGCGGATGTCCGACTCGGACAGCCCCGTGATCCGCGCCACGCGCGGCGGCGCATAGTCCGCCAGGAAGGCGGGCATCTGCTCCCAGCCTTCGGTGTGGGCCGCGATGAACGCCTCGTCCAGCTTGCCGTTCTCGCCCAGCAGGTAGAGCAGGCCGTTGAGCAGCGCGAGATCCGTGCCGGGACGGATCTGCAGGAAAAGATGCGCTTTTTCCGCCGTGGCGGTGCGGCGCGGATCCACCACGATGAGCCGGGCGCCGGCCTTGATCCGGTCCAGCATGCGCAGGAACAGGATCGGATGGCAGTCCGCCATGTTCGCGCCCGACACGAAGAACAGGTCGGCCCGGTCGAAATCCTCGTACGAGCCGGGCGGACGTCCGCCCCCAGGGACAGCTTGTAGCCGCTGCCGGCGCTGGCCATGCACAGCCGCGAGTTGGATTCGATGTGGGGCGTGCGGATGTAGCCTTTCGCGAGCTTGTTGGCGAGATACTGGGCCTCCAGCGACATCTGGCCGGACACGTAGAACGACACCGCCTCGGGCCCGTGCTCGTCCATCACGGCGCGCAGGCCGCGCGCGCGGTCCTGGACGTGTACTGGAAGAAAAGCGCCAGCGCGGCCACGAGCAGGGCGGCGATGACGGCGGCGGTCAGGTCTTCCAGGTTGATGAGCAGCCCGCCCTCGAAGATGGAGTCGAGGATGATGGCCGG